>NZ_DAORXT010000003.1:0-73395 GCF_035371925.1 Acetivibrio sp.
TGGAATTGATCTTACGGAGTTTCATATGGCCGGAAGTAATTACATAGATAAAAAGGAGGTGATGGTAAACAAAGAAGTTTTGGAAGAAAAACAAATAAGACAGATAACAAACGTATACAGAGAAAAGATTATAGCTCAGCTTAAGTTGATAACTAAGGATACAAAGGGGATTAAAGAGGCACAAGCGGATATCATAATCAATGAAGACTATACATCGGAAAGATTCGGAGAAGTGAAAAAGGTTTATTTGTATCTGTCTTTGGAAAATGATAACGAGCAAGTAAAGAATGTTTTGAGTGTAAAGAAAGTGGAGATTGACCTTGGAAATACCGAGGATGATACAAAGCCACACGAAAAACAGCTTGATGAAAAAATAAGACTTGAGCTTACGGATAAAGTAACAAGACTTTTAGATGTACCGAAAGAGGATATTGTGATTTCTCTTATGGAGGATTAAGGAGGATAAAATGGGTAAAATAAAAGAAACAATAGAGCGTTTTAAAAACATGCTGGATAAGGATAAGAACAACAAATGGGGCGAGAATCTGGTCATACTTATTATAATCGGTATGATTGTAATAATAGCCGGAGGCACTCTGTTTGGAGGCAATGACAAGAAAAAAGACGAAGGCAAAGGCATAAAAAATGAAGATACGGCAAGTACCCGTGAGGTTTTAAATGTGGATGCTGACGATGGAAAATCTCAGCTGGAAAAAGACATAGAGAATATATTAGGGAAAATTCAGGGTGTGGGCAAAGTCAGTGTAATGATTACCTACGCCTCGGGAAAAGAGATAGTCCCTTATACGGATGTGAAGAGAAGTGATAACAGCACGGATGAAAGGGATAGTTCGGGAGGTACGCGAAGGGCTGTTCAAAACAGTTATGAAAGCAGCATTGTGTATGAGGAAAATGAAAAAGGTGTAAAAAAGCCTATTATAACAAAGGAACTTATGCCGGAGGTGAAGGGGGTCCTGGTGGTCGCGGAAGGTGCATCGGATGCGACAGTGAGAGAGAATCTTATTCACTCGGTCAAAGTTTTGCTTGATATTCCCGCTCACAAGATTCAGGTTGTGGAAGGGAGAAAATAAAATTTAAAAATGCGGTTTATTATAGATATAAAATGTATGGAAATATAATATATATTTACTGAAAAAAAGTTTACTATAAATCATATGTCATAAAGGGGGATTCTTAAATGATGGTTTTGAAAAGAAAGCAAATTGTTGTATTATCTTTGATTCTTATGATTGTTGTAGCAGGATATTTGCAGTACAGCTACAATAAAAGCGGTATGTCCGTAAACGATTCGGATGACATATCGGTAAGTGAATTTGACGATGAAACGGAACGCTTGGGCGAAGCATTATATGTGGATAACACAATGGTTTTGGACGATGAAAAGAAAGATGATAAGAAGGAGGAAAAGAGGGAGGAAGACAAAAAGGAAAAAAGCAAGCAGGAAAACAAGGCTGTTCAGGCTTCAAAAGAAGCAAATGAATTTTTTGCCCAGGCTAAAATGGATAAAGATGTAACAAGGGCAAGAGACAGAGAAGAATTAGAGAAGATCACCAATGACGAGAATGCTACAGAGGAGCAAAAAGCCCAGGCATATGAAAAAATGCTGACGCTTTTGGACAATTCCGATAAAGAAATGAGAATTGAAACATTGATAAAAAATAAAGGCTTCAGCGATGTAGTGGTATTCTTTGGAGATGACGGAAGTGTGGATGTTGTGGTAAAAGCTCCAAGCATTTCGTCGGTAGAGGTGGCTCAGATTGCAGAAATAGCTTCAAGGCAAGCTGGAGTGGATATATCCGATGTTCATGTAAGCAATAAGTTCTAAAAATTTGTGTTTTGCAAAGTTGATAATATAATGTCATGGTGTTATAATATTTGATGTTGGTAAAACCTAACGGTTAGATTGCAGCAAAGGAGGTATTTCTAAGTGGGAGATGCAGGTCAGGGGAGCTCTGCCGACAGAGGAACACTAAAAATTTCAGAAGAGGTTGTAGCTATTATTGCCGGCATTGCTGCAATGGAGGTTCCGGGAGTAGCCGGCATGAGTGGCGGAATTGCCGGTGGAATCGCTGAAATGTTGGGAAGGAAGAACCTTTCTAAAGGAGTAAAGGTTGAGGTTGGAGACAAGGAAGCTGCCATAGATTTATATATAATTGTTGAATACGGGTGCAGAATACCGGAAGTATCCTGGAACATACAGGAAAGAGTTAAAAAGGCTATCGAGACAATGACGGGCCTTGATGTGGTTGAAGTAAATATCCATATTCAAGGTGTAAACATTGAAAAGGAACATAAGAAGGATTCGGACGAGGAACAGGTTAGGGTAAGATAGCATTGAAAATATGTATTTGGGAAAAAATTAAATTAATAACCCGTGAGGGTTTATTTTTTTGGTAAAATGAAATATAATGTATATATAATTTTGCATTTGGACTGGTATGCAAGTAAAATGTGTAATTTGGATTTAATATAGTTAACAGAAGATAAAACAAAAGAGGTGATTTGTGATATATGAACATTATTTTCAGGTGTTTGTTGGCTTTTTATGCATTTTGCCTGACGGTCATTTCCTTAATAACAATGGTTTTCACATTAAAACCTGAAATGCTTGACAGTTCTTTGTCGTTTCTTATGACAAATGTTTTGGCGGACCGGGGTTTGACTGTTTTGCTCTTTATCATTGAGCTTGTCTTTTTTGGCTTAAGTCTCATGTTTCTATTATCGGGAGTAAAAAGTGACAAGGATAAAAAATATATCAGCAAATATAATAATGTTGGAGAGACAAGAATATCATTAAATACAATCGAAAGCATTGCACTTGCTGCTTCAAGAAAACTTGGGGGTGTTAAGGACAACAAGGCTTATGTGAAAAAGCAAGGTGAAAATGTCGTGATATTTATAAAGACAATAGTGATGCCGGATATAAATATTCCTGCCCTTCTTGAAGATATTCAGATGAAGGTTAAGAAGTCTGTTGAAGAAACTACCGGTATTGGAGTAAATGAAGTAAAAGTATCGGTGGAAAATACATATACCGGTTACAGATCCAGAGTTGAGTGATGGAGGTTTTGTTATGACAAACAAAGAAAAGTTAATTGAATTTTACAAATCTCATTATGGAGAGATAAATGGAGCACTCACGGGATTTATTTTTGCTGTCTGTATTCTGATTATAGGTTTCTTCCAGACGGTGTTTATTGCAATATGTGTTGCAATAGGCTATTATATCGGGAAAAAGGTCACTCAGGACAAGGACTATTTGAAAAATCTTTTAGACAGGATTTTACCGCCGGGTACATATAGATAATTATGCAATAAATTGTAAAGGATTTTTAGGAGGAAAGAGTTAATGGGAAGAAGAGCATCCAGGGAGATTGCCATGAAGCTTTTATATCAACTTGAAATACAAAAAGACTCAAAAGAGGAGCAGATAAACAACACCTTCCAGCAATACGATTTGAACGACAATGACAGGGAATATATACTGGATGTTGTTACAGGAGTTTTTAACCATAAAGAGGAGATAGACAGAACTATTGAAAAGTATTCGAAAGGATGGAAACTGTCGAGAATCTCCAAAGTAGACCTTGCAATTTTAAGACTTGCTGTGTATGAAATATGCCATAGAGAGGACATACCGTTTACAGTGTCCATCAATGAAGCTGTAGAGCTTGCGAAAAATTACAGCGGTGAAGAAAGCGGTTCTTTTATAAACGGTATTTTAGGAAAAGTTGTTAAAGTAAAATTATTACCTGTAGACGGAAAGGGAGAAGACGAGGGATAGGATGGAAAACGGTATTTTTAGAATAATATTCAAGGTGAAGAACCATGGGCGAACTTCCGGGCAACAATTGTGACAACATATTAACAGTTTCAGAAGTTAACAGATATATCAAAGAGATCATGTCAAGGGATCTGATCCTGTCAAATCTTTGGGTTAGAGGAGAAATATCGAATTTTAAAAATCATTCTTCAGGACATATGTATTTTACCCTTAAGGATGAAAATGGCCTGCTCAAATGTGTAATGTTCAGAACACATAACTTACGCCTTAAATTTATGCCTCAAAACGGAATGAAAGTAATAATAAGGGGTTATGTTTCGGTATTTGAAAGGGATGGACAGTATCAGCTCTATGCAGAGGAAATGCAAAATGACGGTATTGGCAATCTCTATATTGCTTTTGAGCAGCTAAAGAAGAAGCTTTCAGATGAAGGTCTTTTTGATTCTCAGCATAAGAAAAAGATTCCGTTTATGCCAAAGTCCATAGGAGTGGTCACGTCGGCCACCGGCTCGGTTATCAGAGATATTATGAATATTTTGGACAGACGGTTCTATAATTCATATATAAAGATATTTCCTGTCAGGGTTCAGGGTGAAACCGCTTCTTTGGAAATAAGCCATGCGATAAATAAATTAAATGAAATCGGTGGTGTTGATGTTATTATCCTTGCCAGAGGAGGCGGGTCCTTAGAGGAATTGTGGCCGTTTAACGAGGAAATAGTGGCAAGGAGCATATTTAATTCTGCAATACCGGTAATATCGGCCGTAGGGCATGAGACAGATTATACAATAGCGGATTTTGTTGCAGATTTAAGGGCGCCCACCCCTTCAACAGCTGCCGAGTTGGTTATGCCGGAAAAGCTTGCTATCATAAATAGGATTGGGGAGCTTAATCTAAGGCTTGTGAGCGCTCTTTTAAGAAATGTGAAGCAAAAAAGAGATAAGCTTACAAGACTTACCGATTCGCCGGTTTTCAGGCAGCCTTATGACAGGATATATCAGGAAAGAATGAAGCTTGATATTTTAAACAGGGATTTGAAAAAAAGCATGCTTGCATCCATTGAGAGGTCTAAAGCGAAGGTTGGATTTTTGATAGGAAAACTTGACGCATTAAGTCCCCTTACTGTATTATCAAGAGGGTATGGCATTATAAAGTCCGAAGAAGATGGGACTGTTGTAAAATCCGTCGGCGATGTTGATGCTGGAGACGGAATTGAAGTAAGTTTGGAAGATGGCAAGCTTTACTGTACGGTAAAGGATAAGGTAATATATAAATAAATTTTCGCCTCACAGAAAGGCAGGTAGCTGCAATGAAAAAGAGTTTTGAAGAATCGTTGAAAGAGCTTGAGGAAATTGTAAGGCAACTTGAAAAAGGGGAGTTGTCTTTGGATGAATCCATTGAAATGTTTCAAAAAGGAATGATACTGTCAAAAGACCTTGGAAAAATGCTTGACGATATGGAAAAGAGAGTGTCTATCCTGATTGAAGACGAAAATGGGGATATAAGGGAAGAAGATTTTATTAAGATGGGTGATGACAAGGATGGACTTTAAACAACAACTTGAAAAGTACGTCAATATAATAAATGAATATCTTGACAGGTGTGTTACTGAGAAAGAGCTTCCGGAGAAGAATTTGTACAGTGCAATGAGATACAGTCTTATGGCAGGCGGAAAAAGACTTCGTCCGGTTCTTGCCCTTGCAGTATGCGATATGCTGGGGGGAGATTTGGAAGAAGTGCTTCCTTTTGCATGTGCTGTTGAAATGATTCATACATATTCTCTGATACATGATGACCTTCCGGCAATGGACAATGATGACTTTAGGAGAGGCAGGCCTACAAACCACAAGGTGTATGGCGAGGCATTGGCAATACTTGCAGGAGACGGACTTTTAAACTTGGCATTTGAAACTATGCTGGAGAGTATAATAAAAAGCGGTGCCAATGAGAAAAAGGCAAGAGCGGCAGCGATAATTGCAAAGGCTTCAGGAGCAAACGGCATGATTTCAGGTCAGGTTATTGACCTTGAATCTGAAGGAAAGCAAGTGGATACCGAGATTCTCAATCGTATGCACAGATTGAAAACCGGTGCGTTGATAAAGGCACCGGTGGTGGCGGCAGGTGTACTGTGCGGAGCTTGTGAGGAAGATATAAAAAGATTAGATGAATTTTCCGAATATCTCGGTTTGGCATTCCAGATAAAGGATGACATACTGGATGTGGAAGGCAATACTGAAAAACTTGGCAAGAAGGTTGGCAGTGATGCCGACAATAATAAATCTACCTATGTCACTATTTACGGTTTGCAAAAATCAAAAGAAATACTGTCTGATGTTACGAATAAAGCTGTCCATTGCCTTGAAAAATTCGAAAAAAATGCAGATTTTTTAAGAAGTCTTGCAGTTTATCTTTTGGAGAGGGAAAACTAATGCTATTATCAGTTAGTTGGTTGTCGGGGGTGTGCCGGTGAAATTAGTATATAGCATTTTGTCTAATAAAACGATTACTGTGCCCGTAATTGCATGGTTTATAGCACAATTTTTAAAGGTTGTTAATGTGGTGGTTGTTGAAAGAAAACTGGATTTTACAAGGTTTATCGGTTCCGGCGGTATGCCGAGCTCCCATTCGTCATTTATTGTTTCTCTTGCAACAGTGGTTGGAAAAATCAAGGGAATAGATTCGGCGGAATTCGGTATATCAGTGGCGGTGGCTGCAATTGTTATGTATGATGCCGCTGGAGTTAGGAGAGCCGCAGGAAAGCAGGCAAAGGTATTGAACAAGCTTATATTTTCCCAAAAAGAGGAAGACAGGAAGAATTTTGATGAAAACTTAAAAGAGCTTATAGGGCATTCCCCGTTTGAGGTTTTTGTAGGGGCTATGCTTGGTATGCTGTTGGGTTTTTGTTTTGCATAAGCTAGCATAAGCAAAATATTTGACGTATAACTGGATGTGATTAAACTAAAAGCTTTTATTAGTGTATATAGCAGTTTTTTTGAAGGAATGTGATTCTTTAAACGTTTGTTTTTATGTGATATAATTTTAAGCCATGGGAGCTTAATTGTGACCGAAAGTATATTAATTGAAAATAAAATAAGGAAAAATGCTTATAAGACAGGGTGGTGCAGTATTCTAGTCGGTACTACCGGTTCTGAAGACGGGCCTAAAAATCCGTTGAAGGGCACATCGATGAAGTTCCTGGTGCTGGCTTGTTACGCCCAGTAGTGGGCTGGTGCTGGGAGTTAAGGTTTAGGGGCGATCCGCAATGGCATGCGGGCGTTGACCCCTCTACCGTGGAGACCCGACCTTGTGGAAGTAAAATACACTATAAGCTTTATAAACTGTGCTTATGTGTAAACGCTTCTACGAGCCGGGATTAAACCTGTTATGCGATACCAGTTTATGGTGTTGTGAACAGAGTAGCCTGCCTTGAGTGAAATTGGTGGATAATGGTCAGGTGTAGAAGTATTGGCCGATACATATACACTATAGCAGTTTGAAACCAATTTTGCAAAAGAGGCTAGGAACCGGATAGACTGTCGGGGAAAGCCCCTAGACTGTTCGGTAGCGAGTTATGCTGGGGATTGCAGTGTGGACTAAGTGGTAATCAGGCCCCGCTTCCTTTAAAGAAGCGGCTGAAGGTTTAAAGGGAAACCGCTGAACTGGCGACATTCAGTACCTTCTGTGGAAATCATGCCTGACCTAAGCCGCAAAATTTACTCAGCATATATCCACCCTGTATTATAATGCTTTTATTGATATACTTTTATTTTTTCCTTTAGGAGGAAGACATTAGTGGATGACAATCATAAACATCCTTCCAATGAAAAAAAGATGAAGTTTCGCATAAATATTTTTGGAGCGAAAAACGGAAATATCAAATGGGTTGTACTTATAACAATATTGACTTTTATATTGTCCTCAAGTCTTTCATTCGTATCATCTAATTTGCTTGAGGATGTTAATATTTTTTTTTCGATTTTGATTGTGCTTTTTATCGTACTTATAGGAATTGTTTTTGATATTATCGGAATTGCAGTGACATCCGCAGACGAATCTCCTTTCCATGCCATGGCCTCAAGAAAATATTATGGTGCAAAGCAGGCCATAAGGCTTATAAGAAATGCAAACAAAGTATCGAGTGTTTGTAATGATGTGGTGGGAGATATATGTGGAGTAATAAGCGGTACTGCAAGTGCATTTATAGTTTTTAAGGTTTCACAGTCAGCCAGCGGTTTTGCTGCCGCTTTGGTGGAACTAAGCTTTGCCGGTTTTGTTGCAGCCCTTACCATAGGGGGAAAAGCCATTGGAAAAACCATCGCGATGGAAAATTGCAATTATATTGTTTATAAAGTCGGGGTTGTGGCAAAGTTTTTAACAGGAAGATTCGGTTTTAAGAAGAAGAAAAAGAAGAAGAAACGCAGCCAATAATAGGTAAGTTTCTAAAAACCGTTAAATCAAATGAAGAAGTATAAAATGAGTGAGGATAATCAAGAAACGAATTGAAAGAGAGATGATACCAGGTTGGAATCTATATTGAATAATATTAATTCACCTGATGATATAAAAAAACTGAATTTGGAGCAGTTAAAGGCACTTGCAAGCGAGATTAGGTCTTTCCTTATTGAAAAGGTTTCGAAGACAGGAGGGCATCTTGCTTCCAACTTGGGAGTTGTAGAGTTGACCCTTGCGCTTCACAGGGTATTTAACACTCCACAGGATAAAATTATATGGGATGTGGGTCATCAATCCTATGTTCACAAGATTGTTACGGGAAGAAAAGATAAATTTGATTCTATAAGAAAGCTTGGAGGGCTTTCCGGTTTCCCAAAGTCGGTAGAAAGCGAGCACGATGCTTTTAATACCGGGCACAGCAGTACTTCCATATCTGCAGCATTGGGTATTGCTAAGGCTAGAGATCTCAGGAAAGAAAAATATTCGGTTATTGCTGTTGTCGGAGACGGTGCTCTTACCGGGGGGATGGCTTTTGAGGCATTGAATGATGCCGGAAACTCACCTAATAACCTTATTGTTGTGCTAAATGACAATGAGATGTCAATTGCCAGAAATGTGGGAGGGCTCTCGGTTTATTTAAGCAAGATTCGAACAGAACCTTTTTATTTCAAGGTCAAGGAAGATATAGACATTATTTTAAACAAGATACCGGCAATAGGAAAAAGTGCAGTCAAGGCTCTTGACAGAGTCAAAGGTACGATAAAATACATGATAATGCCGGGAATATTGTTTGAAGAACTGGGATTTAAGTATTTAGGCCCCATCGACGGACATAATATTGCAGAGCTGGAAAATGTCCTTACAAGGGCGAAAAATACCAAGGGTCCGGTATTGGTGCATGTATGTGCTCAAAAGGGAAGGGGTTATACCTATGCTGAAGAAAATCCTGCTGTTTTTCACGGCATCTCGCCTTTTGAGATTGAGACCGGTGAGGTCATTGCCCACAAGGTTCCGGGGTATTCCGATGTGTTTGGAAAGGAAATTGTGGAAATTGCCGAGAAAGATGAAAGGGTTGTCGCACTTACCGCTGCAATGCCTCATGGGACAGGCCTTGACAAGTTTTCAAAGAGGTTTCCGGAAAGATTTTTCGATGTGGGTATAGCCGAACAGCATGCAGTAACCTTTGCTGCCGGACTTGCAAAAAACGGAATGATACCAGTTATAGCTCTTTATTCGTCTTTTCTCCAAAGGGCTTATGACCAAGTGGTGCATGATGTGGCACTTCAAAATCTGCATGTGGTTTTTGCCATAGACAGAGCGGGAATAGTCGGTGAGGACGGGGAGACCCATCAAGGAATTTATGACATATCTTTCTTAAGACATATACCCAATATGACTATTCTTGCACCATGCGATTACAATGAACTTGCCAAGATACTTGAGTATGCCGTGTTGGAGCATGACGGTCCGATTGCCGTAAGATATCCTAGAGGTGCAGGCAAGGAAAAGCTTTTCGATACTCCTGACGTAAAGCTGGGACAATCCCTTCTTGTAAGAGAAGGAAGTGATGTTACTATTGCAGCCGTGGGCAACAAAGTGGAAGTTGCTTTGGAGGTTGCCGAAAAGCTTGGAAAGGTTGGTTTGTCTGCGGATGTTATTTACTGCAGGTTTATTAAGCCCTTGGATGCAAATACCGTTATAAATTCCGTACTTAAGACAAAAAGACTTGTAACAATAGAGGACAATACCGTTGAGGGCGGATTTGGAAGTAGGGTTTTGGAAACAATAAACCAGAAGGGTATTAACGTCATGATAAAGATGTTTGGATACCCGGATGCTTTTATTCCCCATGGTTCTACCAAAGAACTTGTACATATGTACAGGCTTGATCCCGATTCTATTTTTAACGATGTATTAAAACTGATAAATAGAAGCAAGTTATAAAAGCAGGTTAAAATTATATAATTTGACAATAATATTCGGAGGAAGTTTTTTTGAAGAAGGAAAGACTGGATGTTTTATTAGTTAGCAAAGGACTTTTTGAAAGCAGGGAAAAGGCAAAGAGCTCCATAATGGCGGGAGTGGTATTTGTAAACGATAAAAAAGAGGACAAGCCGGGCGTAAAAGTGGATGTCGATTCCGTTATCACGATAAAGGAAAACGTTCATCCTTATGTCAGCCGGGGCGGACTAAAGCTTGAAAAAGCGATAAAAGTTTTTGGCATTGCTTTAAAAGAGAAGACAGCTATCGATATAGGAGCATCAACAGGCGGTTTTACCGATTGCATGCTGAAAAACGGAGCAAAGAAGGTTTTTGCCATTGATGTGGGCTACGGGCAGCTGGCATGGGAGCTTAGGAATGATGAACGCGTTGTATGCATGGAGAGAACCAATATAAGGTATGTAAAACCGGAAGATATTGGCATACTTGCAGATTTTTCATCGATAGATGTTTCTTTTATATCGCTGAAAAAGGTTATTCCCGTTGCAGTTAGCCTGCTAAAGGACGACGGAGAGCTTTTGTGCCTTATTAAGCCCCAATTTGAAGCCGGCCGGGAAAAGGTCGGAAAACATGGGGTTGTCAGGGACAAAGAGGTTCATGAGGAAGTAATAAAAGATATTATTAGTTTTTCCTTAGAAGCAGGGCTTAAAATCCGAGGCCTTGACTTTTCACCTATTAAAGGACCGGAAGGCAATATTGAGTATCTTATTTATTTGTCAAAAAAAGAGGGCAGTATAAATAAAGAAGAGCTTTTTGAACTTGCGGACAAAGTTGTTGATGATTCCCACAGAGAATTGTCCTTATGAAAACGGTTGTCCGATTTGAAATTCATTAAATGCGGGGAGGCATTAAACTCAATGAAAAAAGGCTTGTTAAGACAATTTCCGAAGCAAATCAGGGAAAAAATCCTTGACCATACTATTGAGAGCTATGAGTTAAGAGACACGATATTAAAGCTTATTGAAAGGAATCCCAAATTTATAATAAGGATGTATTTAAATGACGAGGAGCTTCGGGAATTGCTCGACGAGAAAGATTTTGAAATGATTGAGAACAGGCTGAAGACCGCTTTAACCTATGAATGGTTTTATTTTGAGTTTAAAAAAGCTGTCAAAGAGAACATGGATGCGTTCGTCCGGGATATAGCCGAAAGCTTTGCTTTTTCAATACTGTATGAAAATAAGTATGAATATGATGAAAACAGCGGCAAAATAAAGGATTGCGGCAAGTACAATCTTGAGGATTATGACAAACTCGGAGATTTTATGTGCGATTATGGGCTAATGACCCATGATATCGACAATTATCTTGATATTGACCCTGATAACGGCACTTCCCATTTTGATGAAGTTGCCCTCAATTATTTGCACAAAACACTAAAGCAGCTCTTAATTGACGTATATAATAAACGCAGGGATGAATTTCTCAAGTTCTTTGGCATTGAACAAGATTATTTACTAAGCGACATGGACTTTGAAGAGCTTGAATATGAGCTTTTTGAATTCTTCGATACCGATTTTCCGATTCTTGATTTGAATAACCCGGTAGGCATTGCCGCAGAATTGGTGTCTCAAGTAGAGGAAATGGATGCTAAAATACTGTTTGACATGGGAAAAGAAGCGGTAATATCAAAAGAAAAACAGTAATATAAGAGGGGAATATTAATATATATTTTATTGGTTATTGAATTATTTTGGATTTAAAGGTATAATAAAATTAAGCTGGAAATTCTATTTTATCTGCCTGGTTTATTTTTTGCTCTTTCTTGATACTTCTTGTAATATATGGTGCAATTGATAAATTCTTGTTTCATGCTAAAATTCCTATCTGATATTTGTGAAAAGCTTCAGCGATTATCTGCATTTAAAATGTCCTGATATTTACCTTGATTTATAATACCCGAAACAAATATTAAACTGTAATGTAAATTTCAGAACAGTTTAAAAATATTTTACAATTTAATAAAATAAGGAGATGAAGGGTAAAAATGAGTGAAATTAATTTGAAAAACAGAAGGAAAAAACGTGTTTTGTCTTTTTTCATTGCGATGGTGATGCTAAGCTTGGTCGGAATATTTCCTACGGAATTGATTCAGTCCGAAGTTTTAGCCGAAAAAATAACAGAGAATTATCAATTTGATTCACGAGTTCGTCTAAACTCAATAGGCTTTATACCAAGTCACAGTAAAAAGGCGTCTATTGCCGCAAATTGTTCAACCTTTCATGTTGTTAAAGAAGACGGAACAATAGTGTATACAGGAACGGCAATGGCATTGTATGACAATGATACTAAAGAAGTTGTTCACATAGCTGATTTTTCACCTGTCACTGAAGAAGGAACCTATTATCTGGCTGTGCCGGGAGTAGGAAAAAGCGTAAACTTCAAAATTGCAAAGAATGTATATGAAGATGCTTTTAAAACTGCAATGCTTGGAATGTACTTACTGCGCTGCGGTACCAGCGTATCGGCCACCTACAACGGAATACACTATTCCCATGCTGCTTGCCACACAAGAGATGCTTATCTTGACTACATAAACGGACAGCATACAATCAAAGAGAGCACAAAAGGCTGGCATGATGCAGGCGATTACAACAAATATGTGGTAAATGCCGGCATAACTGTCGGTTCAATGTTTTTGGCATGGGAGCATTTCAAGGACCAGTTGGAACCTGTAGTTTTGGAAATTCCGGAAAAATCAAACTCAATACCGGATTATCTTGATGAGATAAAATATGAGATAGATTGGCTTCTTACCATGCAATACCCGGACGGAAGCGGAAAGGTGGCGCATAAAGTTTCTACAAGGAACTTTGGTGGCTTCATTATGCCTGAGAATGAGCATGACGAAAGATTTTTTGTGCCTTGGAGCAGTGCGGCAACTGCCGATTTTGTTGCTATGATGGCCATGGCTTCAAGAATATTCAGACCCTATGACCCCCAATATGCGGATAAATGTATAAATGCGGCAAAAGTAAGCTATGAGTTTTTAAAAGCAAATCCTGCAAATGTCCTTGCAAATCAGAGCGGATTTTCAACAGGAGAATATGCGACTAGTTCTGATGCCGATGACAGGCTGTGGGCAGCGGCGGAAATGTGGCAGACCCTGGGAGATGAAGAATACCTTAGGGATTTTGAAACCCGGGCAGCTCAATTTTCAAAAAAGATTGAGGCTGACTTTGACTGGGACAATGTTGGAAATTTAGGTATGTTTACTTATATTTTATCAGAAAGACCGGGCAAAAATCCTGGTTTGGTGCAGTCAATAAAGGATAGTCTCTTAGCTACGGCAGATTTCATTGTTGAGACCAGCCAAAAGCACGGTTATGGCAGGACCCTTGGAACAACGTACTACTGGGGATGTAACGGTACGGTTGTAAGGCAGACCATGATACTTCAGGTAGCGAATAAAATTTCGCCCAAAAAAGATTATGTAAATGCAGCCCTTGATGCCATTGCGCATGTATTTGGAAGAAACAATTACAACAGGTCCTATGTAACCGGACTTGGAATAAATCCGCCTATGAATCCGCATGACAGGCGTTCCGGAGCGGACGGAATAAGGGAGCCGTGGCCGGGTTATCTTGTGGGCGGAGGATGGCCGGGACCAAATAATTGGGTAGATATTCAGGACAGCTACGAAACCAATGAAGTTGCTATAAACTGGAATGCTGCATTGATTTATGCCCTTGCGGGATTTGTTAACTATAATCCTGCCGAAACAGAAGTATTGTATGGGGATGTAAATGACGACGGAAAAATAAACTCCTCTGACCTTACTTTGTTAAAAAGATATGTACTAAGAATTGTTTCGGATCTACCTTCCTCTAAGGCGAAAAAGAACGCAGATGTAAACCGTGACGGAAAGATTAATTCCAGTGATGTTACAATAATCTCAAGGTATTTATTAAAAATAATTGATAAATTACCAATATAGTATGTAAAATAAAAGCTCGGGACATCGAGTCCCTTCGCTTTTGCCTCTTTCATTTCATTCCAAGAGGCCAAATAAATGAAAGCCCTGCGGCAAAAGCTGCTGCAGGGCTTTGTACAATTTACTCATATTAATTGCCGAAAAAATCCATAACCAAATCCAGTGGGGAATTTCCTATGCTCTTTGCATATCTGAAACCACAAAGCATTTGAGATTTGTCCTTGATTTTGAGTACCAAATCAAAATCCGTTACTTCTGCAACATTTGTGTCATAGTCAAAAATTCCAAACTCATTTTTTGACGATTGACCCACTTCTAAAACAGTATTGGATTTTACATTATTTTTATAAGCTTCGGATTTGGTTTTTCTCAATATATATTTTAGCTCCTCTTCACTTAGCAGCCGAAATCCTTCGTTGTGTTCGAAGATGGTGGAGGTACCGTAGCTTGTTTTCTCGAAGGAATAATACTCTTTGATTCCATAACTTTTACTTTTCTCATTGCAGAATGTGTAAAGGTCCAAACTGTTCTTTATATTCACCGTACCGTACTTTTCTACTGTCTCAAATACCGCCGGGTAATTTTCGGATTTAATATTTAAATTGTATTTGGAATTGTACTCTTTGATGTTTATTTTATTCTTTGAGAGACTATTCCATTCCCGGATTGTTACCAGGTTTTTGCTGACATAAAAGGGCTTTACGGTGACTTTTTTCCCTTCATCATCGATAAAAGTCCCGCCTTCGATTTTGACCATGTTTGAAAGGTCCAGTCCCTGAGGAAAGTATTTTTTCGTCAAGCGTTCCTCATTTTCTTTTTCAGTCAATTTCCGTGTATAATTGGCGTTTGAAAGTAAAATATCTTCAACCTCGCCACTTTTACCGGGTTGCGACGATTTTTTAAGATTGATTTTGGTACCGTTTATTTCAATAGAATTAACGATATTTTCCATAATGCTTTCCGTAAGATACTTATTATCCGTGGGATCATAAATGAATGAAAAGACATACAGATTTTTGTCATTGTATATAAAGAGTTTTTTACTCATTAGCTTATAGCCGGTTTCTTTGATTTCAAAAGGTATAAATCCCTTTGTGGTGACAAAGGTAAACCCGTTTTTCTCAATAACCGTAAGATTGTCTGGTTTTAAATCTGAAAAATATATGTATTGACCGATAAGCTGCTTGTTTGTTCTTGGCACATTCTTAAAAACTTGAACGGTGTATGATTCCACAGTTTCAAGGTTACTTGGCGAAAAAATGACCCCGCCTTTCGACAATTCAAGATAGGGGTGTCCTTTAAATACTTCTTCTTCGGTAAAGTCGAGGCTTGTTACAGTGCCGTCTGCTTTAAAGGTATAGGATGCGAACTGTTCTATATTGGAGCCTTTCATACCTTGGGGCACCAAGGTAAAGAGGTTGTAAAGCTCATTGTAATAGCTTGATTTGGGCATTTTTTCCGTTTGATTTCCGCTTGCGGATTTTGTTGTGATTGTAACAACTTTGCTTTTGCCGTCCCATTCCACGGTAGCGCCGAAAGCTTCCGAGATAAACCTTACGGGAACAAAGGTTCTTCCTCCCACAATAACCGAGGATGTATCAAGCTTTATTTCTTTACTATTGACTTTGGCGGTTTTTGCGCCTACAACCAATGAAATTTCCACACCTTGCTTTTTTATTACTACCTTGCGTTCCTTTTCAATCCAGTCTACTTGGGCATCGAGGGATTCGGAAATGAATCTGATGGGCACCATTGTTCGAGAGTTGCTGTCAATAAAAGGTTTTTGATCTGAAAAATTAATTTTTTCTCCGTTTACAATGACTGAGATGTTTGAATTTGCATGAGCAGCTGTCGGAAAACACAAAATAAAAACACACAGCACTATAAATAACAGTTTTTTTGCCATACAATCAGCCCCCATCTTAATTGGAATGTTATATGCTTTCAAACAAGAAATTCAAGCAGCTTTTGGAAATACGTTACTAATCAAAATTATACTATAAAAAAAATTAATACAAGTCAATCTATTTTTAATTCCATTTTTCAAAAATAATAATTAATATGTTTTTTCGGATGACGATAAGATAAAAACTTGTGTATTCTTTGATACAAATCAAAAAAATAAAGTTACAAATTAAATTATTTTCTCTTTTATTTGAAAGAAATATGTGGTAATATATATTTAGAAATCATAATTTTAATAATTTTATATGACATTATTTAGTAAAGCAATATTCGCAGATTCTCCTCAATAAAGTCGTATTTATCATGGAGCAACTCTTCATAAATGAAACTTCTTCATACCCGGCAAACAACTTAAAAAAGTAATGTTACTTTTTGTGAGAGTCAAAACAGAGTAATTCTTTTGTTTAAATTGCTCAGGATTTAATAATAATACAAATTTTAAAAGGAGAGGGATGATAATGAGAAAAAGAATGTGTATTCTTTTGGCGGTTGTTATTGTTATGGCGTTAAGCCTTCCGCTAATGACACTGGGGGCGGATGATATTTATCCGGGATTTAGAGTCCAGGGGAGGTTTTTGTACGACAAATACGGTGAAAAGGTGATACTGTATGGCGTAAACGAAATGTCGATCTGGGGCGACATTGACGGTGATGTGGCACTTCCTGAAATCAGGAAAACCGGAGCAAATGCGGTAAGGCTTGTATGGTCAATTACCGGACCTGCAAGAAAACTGGATATCCTGCTTTACAACTGCCGTTTGAATAATATGATTCCGATAATTGAGGTTCATGAGGCAACCGGTGAATGGCAGAAACTTCCGATGATTGTGGACTACTGGGTAAGACCGGATGTGTTTGAAGTTTTAAAGAAGCATCAGGAATATCTCATTATCAACATCGGTAATGAGGTAGGGGCGCAGGTATCGGAATCTGACTTTAAAACAGGGTATGAAACTGCCATAAAGAGAATGAGGGAAGCCGGAATCCATGTTCCTCTTATGATTGACGGCAGTGACTGGGGCAAGGATATTAATATCCTTCAGGCAACCGGCCCGTATCTTATAGATGCAGACCCCGATAAAAACCTTTTATTCTCAGTACATATGTGGTGGCCGTATATGTGGGGCTATAGCGACCAGAAAGTAATTGATGAAATAAAGGAATCTGTTGAAATGGGTCTGCCCCTTGTGGTAGGAGAGTTCGGACACCAATGGGAAGAACACGAAATGGGTAAAATTCCTTATAAAACCATAATGGAAGAATGCTACAAAAATGAAATAGGTTACTTGGCGTGGTCATGGGGTCCGGGCAACCAGCCTCAAACTTTCCTGGATATGACCACCGACGGTACTTTTGATACATTGAGAGGATGGGGATTGGAGGTTTGTGTAACAGACCCTTACAGTATAAAGAATATAGCGGTTCGCCCTGCTTCAATGCTTGAAGAACCTACAACAGAGCCACCGGTAATAAATATTCCCGCGGGAAGTATTGCACAAAACAAACCCGTATTTGCATCTTCGACAGAGCAAGGTTTAGGTAACACACCGGAGAAAGCTGTTGACGGAAACATAGCAACCAGGTGGTCATCGGAGTACAGCGACAATCAGTATATATATGTTGACCTTGAAGACGAATATGAAATCGAAAGGGTATATATTGAATGGGAGACAGCATATGCTCGTCAGTATAAAATCCAGGTGTCCGATGATGCAATTGCATGGACCGATGTATATACCGAGTACAATGGGGACGGGGATATTGACGATATTTACATTGATGCAAAAGGAAGATATGTGAGAGTCTATTGTATTCAAAGAGCAACGCAATACGGAAACTCGATATTTGAATTGGGAGTTTATCCGAAGGGAGGAGTTCCCGAGCCCACTCCTACGGGTATTGAGATTTTGATAGGAGATATCAACGGGGACGGAAATATTAATTCCACTGACTTGACATTATTAAACAGGCATATATTGAGGATTGCGACCCTTAAGGATCTAAAGCTGGCGGCAGCCGACACTGACGGAAACGGAAGTGTAAACTCTACGGATTATTCACTGCTTAAGAGATATATACTGAAATCAATTCTTAAATTTCCCGATGGAGATAAAAGAATAGTACCGATACCGCCGGCTATGTAACCGATTTATATTATTAGTCAAAGGGTGGGGGCATTTTGCCCCCCCTTGTTTATTTTACCTTTTGGAGAGATGTGAAAGAGGTAAAAGCGAAGGGACTTTGTGTCCCGAAGCTTTTTATGGCATTGATAAAATGCCGGATATGATGTTTCCTAGAGCGCTAAGGAAGTTTAATTCATTAAAACCGTATTCTTTTCGATTGATGGGGCGGGAAAGATAGAGAACCCCATTAACATCCTTTCCTCTAAATATGGGCTCAACTACTATTGAGTTAAGTATGGGTTCACCGGTTTGAGAATCAAGAACATTAACATTGTCCCAATCCACCAGGTAAGCTCCGGTTTTTTGCTTTAATGCTTTATCTACGATTTTTTTGTTGTAGCATTCTTCTTCAACCCATCCCGGTACGGTACTTTTTCTAGCATAGATTTTTAAGGTTTTTAAGCTTTGATTCTGACAGGTAATTAAAACTCCGTATTCCGCATCAAAGGTATCTATTATTGTTCCAAGCACTCGATATATTTTGTCTTCTAAAGGCATTATTTCGTTGGACAATTTGACAATTTCCAGCAGAGTAAGGACATTTCTTTGGTCATGGGTTACATTGCCGGATATAATGCCTGCAAGTTTGTCCATTCTTTTGGACAGCTTTTTCATCTTTGCATTCCAGAGAGAGAAGCGGTTTCGTCCCGACTCTTTTGCATGATAAAGAGCTTGGTCGGCTTTCTCGATAAGTTCGTTGCGGATGCTGCCATGCTTGGGATAACAGGATATACCGAGACTTATGGTGAGGCTGTTTCCTTGTCCCAATAAACGGGCTTTCTCCACTGTGCTTCTCAGTCTTTCGGCCATGGATTCGGCTTCAGAAGGGCCGGTATCCGGAAGTATAATTACAAATTCTTCTCCACCGTATCTACAGCATATATCTGTAGGTCTTATATTCTTAACAAGAATATTTCCGACATTTGAGAGAATTTCATCTCCCTTTTGATGACCGTAGTTGTCATTTACACTCTTAAACTTGTCAATATCGATCATAACTATTGACAACTGTCTTTTTTCCTTGGTGGCCTTTTTTAGCTGGGTCTCAATGGCATTTTCGAAGAACTTTCTTGTATACGCTCCGGTCAGTTTGTCAGTGGATGAAATTATTTTAAGGTCGTAATTTTCTATCTGAAGAGCGGCGATTTTCGAAAGAAGTTTAACCATACCGAAGCTCTGCCAGGAAAATTTGTTGAATACATTTTTAGTTGAAAGATAAATATATCCTTTAATATTATAATCATTTGATTCACGATGTTTTCTTTTTGATTGTTTTATATTTGAGCTTTTGTCAACGAAAACATGGCTGCATATGGGAATGCATATTACAGCCTTGATATCTTTTGGAAGGAAAATATCGATATTGCCTGTTTTTTTATCAAAATTGTCGGCTGCAAATATTCCCTCGATTTTTTCGTTGGAACGCTCGATTATATAATTGTAATAATCCGGTGTTGAATTGTTGTCCAGTACAACAAAGGTATCCAGCTCGTTTTTGTCGTTGTAGCGCAGTATATAACCTGTTTCTGCCAACGTCAGGTTACATGCGGCTTCAAGAATCATTTTAAGGTTGCCAAGGTAATCGGAAGAAGACTTCATAATCAAATCTTCTATAATTCCGATCTTTTCTTCGCCGGAATCTGAAGAACGACTTTCAACAGTATCCGAAGACATGCCGGTTCCGAGCTCCTTAAATATAAATTCGAAGCTTATTCCGTCAAAGAAATATTGCACGATATTTTTAGCTCCATTAATTTTATTGTTCATCTGCTTTTCGATTATAAGTTCCTGCTCCTTTAAATTATCGGCCTTGAGGGAAAGGAGCCTGGTTCGGGCTTCCTCACGGTTGTGGGAGTACAGGAAGGAGATGTGAAATTCAACAGGAACTTTTTGCACAAGATGATACAGGGTGTCCAAAGCCTTTATATAGTTTATGCCGGACAACCTTTTTTCCTTAATGGAATAATAAATATCGCCAATTGCTTTATAAGCTTTCCATCTTAAACGGAGACTTTTGTATTCTTCATTTAACTCCAAGGCTTTATTGATGATTTCAATTCCACGGTTTCCTCCTTCACATATCCCGGAGAGTATAAGATATTCTATTTCCAGTTTTTTTGTATTAACGGTTGCACTAAGCTCCAGGCTTTTTTTCAAAAGGTCCTTTGAAGCTTGTGTATTTCCAAAAGCAATTAATGTCTCTGCAAGCATGTGGAGTACATCTCTCCGCTCCTTGAGTGTGGAGCAGCATTCGTAGTCTTTAAGCAAAGCCAGAGCATCTTGCACAAGAAGATCCGTATCTTTCCGGTTTGAGGCATGAACCTCCGACAGAAGGAGAATGCAATTTAAAGTCAGGCTTTCACTGGTGCTTGACTTTTTGCATGTGTTTATTCCTTGCAAAGCCATGTTTTTTGCTTCTTCGAAGCATCCTATTTCGAAATAATATCTTGCTGCATATTCATAGAAAATCAGAAGGTCATGGCCACGGTCCGAATTCTTTTCCATTTCCTGCTTTACTTTAAGGAGATAATCATAGGACTTTTGATATTCGCAAAGCTCCAAGTATGCAAACATAATATTTTTATAGACTGTAAACAAAAGCGAGTTAAGTTCACATTCTCTTGCTTGCTCTTCACACTTAAAGTAGTATTCCAGCGCTTTAATATAATTGTCTTCCAACCGGTAGGTTTCGCCAAGGTTGTCATAACAGCTTGATATCCCTTCGACCATATTGTTTGCAATATTTATCTGAAGGGATTTTTCAAAATATTCCCTGGCTTTTGCATTATCGTTTAAAAATTCCGCAAAAACAGTGGCAATATTGTTTAAAGGATAGGCTATTTCAACTTTTTCATTGTTTTTTTCATAAAGCTCTATGCTTTTGTTGTAACAATTCAAGGCCTCGATTATATTTGACTGTTCCAGGTAATGGGTACCGAGAACATTGTAAAGCGAGGCATGGTAGAGGGAGTATTTTTCATCATTGTACTCCGAAAGAACATTGTTAATCATATCAATTGCTTCTTCGTTCTTTCGTTTGAATATATATACCCAGCATATGCGCCGAACGGCTTCAAGGTAGCCTTCCACATATCCTATCTCTTTGGACAGCTCCAAAGAGCCGTTTAGGAAATGTAGTGCCCGGTCAAAATCATTTTTTCTTGTGTACAGAGCTCCAATCATTTCCTTTACTTTTGCAATTGTAACTTTATCATCAATTTTTACGGCATATTTCAAAGCTTCGTTATAACACTCAAAGGCTTTAGGGTTTTCTCCTTTTTTGCGGTAGAGTTCACCCATCATTAAGAGGATCTTTATGGTATCCTTTGTGGAGGAAATTTCTTTTGCTATCTGACGTCCTCTTTTTAGATATACCATGGTTTGGGCATTGATGTGGAGCTTTAGCATTCTGTCGGCTGATTCTATAATAAGTTTTAGAGCCTTTTTCTTCTCACCGGTTTTTATATAATGATAAATAAGCTCATCCTGGTTTACCCTGTCATCATTTTTATACATTTCGTCTAAAACTTTGGCACATTTTCTATGAAGCGCTTTTTTTCTGGAAGGCTCAATCTTTTTGTATATTTCATTTTTAATTTTCTTTGAGTGATAATCATACGTATAGCCCCAGTCTGCAAGCCTTTGTTCTATTATCTGGTGGGAAATGAGTTCTGTAAGTATATTCCATACATCATCGTGAGGAATCTCCAATATTAACTCAATTATCTCAAAGGCCACAGGCATATTGAAAGCTGAGATCGTTTCTAAAGCCTTGTATGAAATTTCATCCAAAGTGTTTATATGTTTCCATACTGCTTCGTGCATACTCGGCGGAATATAGAGTCGGGAATAATCCGCATCCTCATCGAAGTCCGTGCCCCATTGACCGCTGTCATCAACATAGAGTTTTCCCTCTTTGAATAATGCCGTAATAGAGTCAATTATAAACCCGGGATTTCCTTCCGTATAACGGAACATTTCTGTACAGAAGGCAACGGGAGAACTTGTTATTGCAAGAACACTTTTTATAAAATCGCAGGTTTCCTCAAAGTCAAAACGGGTAAGGATTATTTCATTGGCAATAGATGAGCCCAGCCATTTGTCAACATATTTTTGACCCGGCTTGTTTTTGAGCATTGACTCTTTTCGGTACGACAGAACTATGCAAAGGGGTATTTTTTTTGAGTTTGCAAGATAGTCAATAAGTTCCAAAGAGGCCTCATCCAGCCATTGGGCATTGTCAAATATCAAAACGGACAATTCTTTTTCAAGGACATTGGATATAAAATTGCCTACTCTCACCTTAAGCCTTAGTTTTTCCTTTTCGTCAGGGAGAGCTGGGCTTGGAATTGCTCCCTTCAGACTTTTTTCATCGGGCAGAATTTTCACAAGCTCGGATTTGAAGCTTTCCAAAATTTCTGCCGGAGAAAGAGGTATTATCTGTTCTAATATTTGCTTTACAGGTTCGAAGGTGTTTTCCTCGTTTTCGGAGGATACGCCGTGTAATACCCTTATTTTGTCAAGCCCCATGCAAAACATAAATTCACTTAAAAGCCTTGTTTTACCGATACCGGCTTCACCGGTTATACAGGTTATTTTTTGATTGCAACTATTGTTTGCGACTTCATTTATCCATGAATTTAGCTGATTTATATTTTCATCTCTTCCTATGAGTTTGGTTTTGGTTGTGATTTTTTCAAAATATTTCTTTTGAAAATGAGTTTCTTCAATATTGCATATTTCTTCAATTTCTTTAATTACAGAGTATGCATCCCTGTATTGGCTTTCGGGAGTTGTGGATGTAAGTTTGTCGATAACGTCCAGTATTCTTTTTCTGTCAATATTTTCAGGTACCGATTTTAATATTGAAGGATTGTTTCGGCACTGTCTCCAAATGTTTTGAAAGTTGTGTCTGTTGGGATTTTTGCCCGTAAGAAGGTAAAAGATCAAAACCCCGAGGGAATAAAGATCAAGAAGATTTTTATTGCTTATACTTCTCAAATCTTCGGGAAACTTAAACTGATTGGATATTTTCTTGGGGCGGAATACTATTTTTTCTATTTCTTCATTTTCAGGCATGCCAATCAGTTTTGCACAAGGTTTGCCGTCTGTTTCGTCTATAATAATACTTTTATGATCAAGATTTTTGAAGGAAAATCCTCTTCTGTGCAAATACACCAGAGCATTGCATATTTGAAGTATAATACTGATTTTCTTATCAAAGCTCATGTTTGAAACGGAATTAATTAGGTCCTTCCCCTTTATATATTCATAGGCACAATAATACTGTTTGTATGAAGTCAGGCTGCCGTCGATGGAATTTATCACCCCAAAACCGTATATTTGCATAAGGTTGGGATGGGATAGGGAAGAAAGAGTGACAAACTCCCGCTTCAAATTTTCCATGGTTTTTGATGATATAAGCTCAGGGCTTATAATTTTAAAAGCCATTTTTTTATTGTCGTTTATCATGTCAGAAACAAGATATAATGTGTTTGACAAGTCATCCTTGATATCAGTAATTACCTTGAATCTGTTGTTAAATATGTTCATATTTGTTATCAACTCCTGAAATCATACAATATGCCAATCTGTATAAAAAACATATTAAATGCAACGAAAAATATTAATACAATTAAAATATGGAAATTCACCGGTTGCACGAAAGTGCATTGTACATCTTATTATTAAATATCGAAAAAAACTAAAGAAATAATTAGATTAATATTATTAAAGTATTATTAAATGTTGTGCTTTTACAATTTATTTTATATAATTATTGCAAAAAGACCTTTTTAGATTTTATATTTAGTGTATGGGATCATTTGGGGATGACAATAATACAAAATATTGATTCTAGGGGTTGCTACTTTTTTAGAACAAGAGGGATATAATGCTAAAAATAGGAATAATACCTAATGAAGACAAAGACGAGGATCTCAAATATACCAGGATCCTTATAGATAGTATAAGAAAATACGGTGGAACAGCTTTTATATGCGACGATATTGCATCAAAGGTCGGAGATGAAAAGTTAAATATCACCGAGGACAATATAGTTGATATGTCGGATATTATGGTATGTCTTGGAGGTGACGGTACCTTTCTTAGGGCTGCCAGGACAATTGTAGCAAAAAGAAAGCCCCTTTTGGGTGTAAACCTTGGAAAGCTGGGCTTTTTGGCGGATGTTGACAAGAACGACATTGAAAATGCGGTAAAGCATCTGGTCGAAGGTAAATTTACCATTGATGAAAGAATGATGCTTGATACTGTTATTGTGAGGGATGGCAAGGTTGTTGCCGAGGATATTGTTCTCAATGATGTCGTTATTTCCCGGGGGGCAATATCTAGGATTTTACACCTTAAAACATATATTAACGATGCTTTTATGGACCTTTATCCTGGGGATGGATTGATTATTTCAACACCCACAGGTTCAACAGCTTATTCTCTTTCAGCCGGAGGGCCTTTAGTTGAGCCGGATGTGGATTTGATTATTTGTACACCGATATGTCCGCATCTTTTGTATTCAAGGTCATTTATAACTACGGCCGACAGGGAGATAAAAGTGGTAGTTGCCGAGAACAGAAGTCATGAAGCAATGGTTACCGTAGACGGACAAAATGGCTATGAAGTAAGAGGAGGGGACTTAATCATAACAAAAAAATCCCGGATAAGGATGCCTATGGTAAGGCTTGATGAAAAAAACTTTTTCGATGTGTTAAGGGGTAAAATTTATGATAGAGGAGAGAGTATGAAGTAATATGAAATACAGCAGGCAGGCAAAAATACTTGAGATTATTGACAAAGAGGTTATCGAGACCCAGGAAGAGATTGCTGACAGACTGAAAAAAGCGGGTATGGAAGTTACCCAGGCTACAATATCAAGGGACATAAAAGAGCTTAGGCTTATAAAAGTTATGACAGAGGACGGGCGTTATAAATATGCTCCTTTTACAAATACGGACAATACCGTATATAACAGGCTTATGACAATATTTTCAGAGTCTTATGTTTCGAGCGATTATGCAAATAATATCGTAGTTGTAAAAACACTTCCGGGTATGGCCCAGGCATCGGCATCGGCAATTGATTCCATGAACCATGCGGAGATAGTCGGTTCGATAGCTGGAGATGATACGGTGCTTATTGTTTGTAGGACGGAAAAAATTGCCAAGGAGTTTGTTGAAAAGCTGAGCAAACTCGTAAAATCCGATGACAGATAATTAGCTTTCTATTTCATTTTTAGAATCATTAATCCTTGAAGAAGTGAGGGTTTGGTCATGCTTCAACGGTTGGAAATTCAGAATGTAGCTATAATTGACAGGGTTGAAATTGAGTTGGGGGATGGGCTTAATGTGTTGACAGGCGAAACAGGAGCGGGAAAGTCCATTATAATTGACTCAATAAATGCAATTCTAGGAGAAAGGCTGTCCAAAGACCTTATAAGAACAGGCAAGGACAAGGCCGTTGTTGAAGCTGTTTTTCAAGTGGACAGAAAAAGGGTGGAGGACCTCCTTGATGAGTTTGGAATAGAGTGGGAAGAAGATGACATTCTGGTTATATCAAGGGAGTTTACTACCGCAGGAAAGAATACTTGCAGGATTAATGGCAGAATTGCGACGGTTTCAATGTTAAAACAATTAGGGGAAAGGCTCATTGATGTGCATGGTCAGCATGACAACCAATCCCTCCTTAGAACCGAAAGCCATATTGACCTTTTGGATTCTTTTGCATCTTCAAAGCTTGAAAGCCTTAAAGAAGAGTACCTTGGGCATCTTGAAGCATACCGGAATATTAAAAGCAAATTGAAGGAATTGACTGGGGATAAAAATGAAAGAGAGCGTAAAATAGATATTCTCAAATATCAGATTGATGAAATAAAAAAGGCAAAGTTAAAAATCGGGGAAGAAGAGGAGCTTGCAAAACAGAGAGAACTTTTAGTAAATTCAGAGAAAATTACAAACACTCTTTCAAATACTTATGAGCTTTTAGGAAGTGGCGGCAAATTCCAAGAATCCGCGCTGGACATAATAAACAAAACAGTACTGGATTTTGGCAGCATAGAAGAGTTTGACGTAAAGTACGGTGAGCTTAGAAAGAGAATTGAGGCACTTGCAATTGAGCTTGACGATATTGTCTTGGAAATCCGCAGCTTGCGGGATAATGTGGAATATGATCCCAATCTTCTTATGCAGATTGAAGACAGGCTGGATTTATTATACAGGCTTAAAAAGAAATATGGGGATTCGGTGGAAGAGATTTTGGAGTACAAGGCCCGAATTCAAAAGGAACTGGATGAAATTTTAAATAATGAAGATTTGGTGAACAAACTAAATGAAGAACTTTTTGAAGAAGAAAACGAGCTGTACCGATTAGCAAAGGAAATAAACAGTGAGAGGATTAAGGCCTCAAAGCTCCTTGAAGAGAGAATAGGAGAGGAACTTAAGGACTTGGAAATGAAAAGCACCAGCTTTAGGGTGAAAATAGATTTTGACGATTCAATCGACAAGGGTGAAAGAAAATACAATTACAACGGACTTGACCGGGTTGAGTTTATGATATCCACCAATGCTGGTGAGCCTTTGAAGCCTTTGGCAAAGATAGCTTCCGGTGGAGAAATGTCAAGGGTGATGCTTGCCATAAAGACAATTCTTGCAAAAGTAGATAAAATGCCCACAATGATATTTGATGAGATTGATATTGGAATAAGCGGTATTGCAGCTCAAAAAGTGGGAGAGAAGCTTTGCTACATTTCTAAAAACCACCAGGTTATATCGGTTACCCATTTGGCCCAGATAGCCTGCATGGCAGACAACAACTATTATATTGACAAGATAACCGAGGGTGGCAATACAAGGACAGTAGTTAAAAAGCTTGATGAAAAAGGCAAGAGGGATGAGATAGCAAGGATTATCGGAGGAGCAAGTATTACGGATATTACATTAAAACATGCTGAAGAAATGCTTTACAATGCGAGAGAATTTAAAAAATAGGTTTTCACATACCTGTAAAAAGCTTGGGATACTTAAAAATCCTGAGCTTTTTTTATTTTTATATAAATTAGCCCGCCTATTTTTGACATTCTTTCTACGCTGTATTTAGTGAATAAATAAAGTTATTATAGGTTAATTTAATGTTAGTAATCAAGGGAAAAAACCAACAAAACCGTTGTGTTTATGTTAATGAATTTTTAACAGAACTTCTATTTTGATAATAAGACACCAGGAGGTGACCGGTTTGAATTTTATTAAGCTCACAAAAAGAAGAATAATAGTTTTTTTTAGCGTTTGCGCCGCAATTTTGAGTATAGCATATATAAGATTGATTTCTATCTTTCCCAGCCAGCTGACATTATTTGAAAACCAGGAGTATATTTATAAATTTAACTATCCTCTTCTTGTAAATCTTGTGAATTTCAAATCAGATAATAATGATATATTAATATTTGACAGTAAAGACATAAAAGTTAATAATGATGATTATAAAGGGACCGGAAACAAGGTAATGTTCAAGGCCAGCAAACTGGGCAGAACCAGCTTGAGCTTGAAGCTTTTAGGACTTATACCCTTAAAAACCATGTATGTCGATGTTGTTCCGTATAAAGAGGTTGTGGCCTGCGGAAATACCGTAGGAGTAAAAATAAAGGTGGACGGAATACTGGTTATCGGATTGTCGGATGTTGAAACGCCTGACGGAAAGAGGTTGCTTCCGGCAAGGGATTCGGGACTGAAACCCGGGGACCTTATTGTTGAAGTGAACAACAACAGGGTTGATACTGCCTATGATTTGATGAGTGAAGTAGAGAATAGTATGGGGGAAAACATATGGGTAAAATATAAGAGAGGAAATAGCTACAGCAATACAAAAGTGACTCCGGTAAAATCGGTTGAAGACAATAAGTACCGTGTGGGGATGTGGGTGAGAGACAGCACCGCAGGCATTGGAACGCTGACATTCTACGACCCTGGGACTAAAGGTTTTGGAGCCTTGGGGCACGGTATTACCGATATTGATACCGGGTCCATTATGCCCGTTGAAAGAGGTGAGCTTGTAGAATCTAATATTCTTACTATAAAAAAGGGGACGAAAGGCAATCCCGGAGAGCTTAAAGGTGTGTTGATAGAAGACAGCGGAGCCTTGGGAAAAATAATAAAAAACAGTCATTACGGCATATACGGTACTTTGAATGAAACGGCTTTGGATAAATTCTCAAGCGTAAGATATCCGATAGCCTTGAGAAATGATATAAAGGTAGGGCCTGCCACCATACTTGCCAATATAGACGGCAAAAATGTTGAAGAATACAGCATTGAAATTGAAAAGGTTTCAAGGAAAAGTGCCAATGGTTTAAAAGGAATGATTATAAGAGTTACTGACCAAAGGCTTCTTGAGGCAACGGGAGGTATCGTTCAGGGGATGTCCGGAAGCCCCATTTTGCAAGACGGTAAACTGGTAGGGGCTGTAACTCATGTATTGGTAAATGACCCTGCCAGAGGATACGGCATACTGATTGAGTGGATGATAAAAAATATGGCGGATGCAAATTTGCAAAGTGCTGAAATGGCCAGGGCTTCTTAAAAAAATTATTGGAATGATAAATTTTTATGATTATCAAAATATGTGTATTTTCGCCGGGAGGATACACATATTTTACATAAATTGCATATTTCCCGAGATTTTGCATATTTCCGTGGAATTTTAAGATACTGCTTTTAAAATAAAAAATTTCATAAAAGGTTTCTTTATGTCAGAAAATTCAGAAATACCAGCACTTACAGTAAATGATTATATAATATTATATATGTAAAATTAAATGTATAAACAGCAATTTCATTACCCAGTATATTGAAATTTTGTCGAATAGAAAATATAATAATGCTATAAATTATCTAGCAGTCTTTTACAATAAATTAAGGGGGAGTCAATTTGACATCAAATAAGATTCGGGTTGTAATTGCGGATGACAATAGGGAATTTGGTGATATTTTATATGAATATCTTAACAATCAGGAAGATATTGAAGTAGTCGGTGTGGCAAGAGACGGTATCGAAGCATATGAGCTTATAGTTGAAAAACTTCCTGATATTGCAATACTGGATATTATTATGCCCCATTTGGATGGGTTGGGAGTCTTGGAAAAAATAGGGGCAACTGTAATGAGTAAAAGGCCTTTGTTTATTATTCTTTCGGCTGTAGGGCAGGATAAGATAACGCAAAGAGCACTGGCCTTAGGAGCCGAGTACTACGTTGTAAAACCCTTTGATATGGAGGTTTTGATTTCTAGAATAAGACAGCTAAAGAACGTAGGTCAATCCAATGTGATAAGACAGGAGACTCTTGTCAGTGAAATCAAGGGAGCCTATCACATTCCACAGCCAAAGAATCTTGAAGCTGAGGTAACAAACATTATGCATGAAATAGGTGTGCCGGCACATATAAAGGGTTATCAGTATCTAAGGGATGCCATAATAATGGTTGTAAAAGACCTTGATGTGATAAATTCAATTACAAAGCAGTTGTATCCTTCAATAGCAAAGGAATACAATACTACACCCAGCAGGGTTGAAAGGGCAATAAGACACGCTATTGAAGTGGCATGGAGCAGAGGGCAGATTGATACGATAGATTCACTGTTTGGTTATACAATAAATATTGGAAAGGGTAAACCTACAAACTCCGAATTTATAGCAATGGTGGCAGACAAGCTGAGATTGGAAATGAAGATGGCAACATAAGGTAAAAGAAAAAACATAAAGAAAACATAGAGGCGGTAATAGATTTTAAGGCATAGACTTAAAATCTATTACCGCTTCAACTACATTAAAGCCCATCTTTACTGCTTCATCCCTGTTAAATTGGGAGTCCGTATGCATGCAATAAACCTTGTGCCGAAGCTCCGGCTTTATCAGTTTTTCAAGCCTACCAAGGTAAAGATGGGGATTTAAGTCATAGTCAATTCCGCAGGTATCTTGATATAAAAAATCTATGCTGCCTTTTTCCAAGCCTTCCAGCACAAAGGTGTCGACAGAATTGGAATCGCCGCTGTAATATAATGTGAAACCTCCGAGCTTAAAGAGAATTCCGTAGGATGGAATTGAATCCACGTGGGAACATTTCCGGAATGATACTTCCATAGTAAAATTACTGTTGTTAATTACTGTATTTTCAGAGTTAATAACTCTATAGAATTCGTTATTTACTCCCATAGAACCCAAAATCATATCAATAAGCTTCTTATCGGGAAAAAGAATCTTTGGTATCAAATTTTTAATATAATGAGAATAAAAAATCAATTCGCCCAGACTTCCTATATGATCCGGATGAGTATGGGTTATAATGATATTCAAATCTGAAACATCATCTATAAGATTTAGGCTCACAAGCCTGCTAAATACAGTACTGCCACAGTCGAAAAGGACAAAGTGACTGTCTTTTTTTATATATGCGCTATTATTTCCCAATTGAGTGTTAAAAGCGCTGCCTGTACCAATAAAATTTATCATTCATTCAACCTCGGCTAAGCATAAAGATTTAAATTCATAAAAATTTACTGTTAATATTAGTATAATAGAATTCGATATAATCATCAAATAAAATATTTTTTACTTGATAATATTGAAAAATAATGGCATTGTATTTACATAAAATATTATTTGGAATTTATATACATATCTTAAGTTATTCATCATAATGAGAATGCAAGTTCTTGATTTCCAACGTACAAGGGGAAGTAACATAACTCTAAACCATGGTATTGAGTATACAACAAACAAAAAACATGGGAGTGTGAAGAAATGAAAAGAATCTTAATAGTTGACGATGCAGGATTTATGAGAGCGTCACTGAAAATGATGCTGGAAAGACATGGGCATGAAGTGGTTGGAGAAGCCGAAAACGGGCTAATTGCTGTTACCAAGTATAAGGAAATTAAGCCGGATATTGTTACAATGGATATAACTATGCCGGTGTGTGACGGGATAAAGGCAGTAAAGATGATTAAAGAGTTTGATCCCGATGCAAAAGTTATTATGATTTCTTCAATGGGTCAGGAGTGCTTTGTAAAGGATGCGATTTTGGCAGGCGCAAAAGGATTTATTGTAAAACCGTTTAAAGAAGATTATGTTATACAGACTATCGAAAAACTGTAATAGCCGAAAAATAGCAATACAGTATACACATGGAGGTGGTAGAAATTGGCTGATAGCATTAGCCGCGAGCCAATGCTGGATATGTTTATATTTGAGACACTCCAGTTATTGGATCAGTTGGAGCAATCCCTTATTAGCAGTGAGAAGGAAAGCGGTTTTGAATCTTCGATAGATGAAATTTTTAGAATCATGCACACAATAAAGGGCTCGGCAGCCATGATGCTCTTTGATGATATATCAAAGCTTGCCCATTCTATTGAAGACATGTTTTTTTATCTTCGGGAGGAAAAGCCGGGCAACATTAATTCTACAGAAATTACAGATATTGTGCTAAACGGAGTTGACTTTATAAAAAATGAGACAGCAAAGCTTGAAAATGGCCAAGAACCTGATGGAGACGCCACTGACCTCATAAAAGAAATAAGGGACTACTTGAGCAATTTAAAAAGCATAAACAATGACGGGAATAATCCTATTAATTCTGACTTACATAATACTCCGGAGATTGAAAAAGATCAAAAATACTATATAAGCTCAAATAGTGGAGCAGCAACTCCAAAGAGTCATAAATACGAGGCTATACTTAAATTTGAAGACGAGTGTGGTATGGAGAACATAAGGGCGTTTTCCGTGATTCATGATTTAAAGGAAATAGCCGATGTAAATTGCTTCTATCCTGAGGATGTTATTGAAGGCGGCGGAAAAAGCGAAAACAGTGAGATCATCCGCAAGGAAGGCTTCAGAGTGGTGTTCAGTACCGATTTGGGGCTTGATGAGGTAAGAGAAAGATTATCCCATACCATTCTGCTAAAAAGTCTCGAAGTTTATGTGATAAATGAAGACCTTGAGGATATAATGGGCGAGATGACAGATAATGGGGAAGACGAACCAAAAGAACAAGAAGTAAAGAACCCCGAAAAAGATAATGCTTCGAGTGATTCTTTTATCACTTTAGAACAAAACGAGGGTTCTTTTGACAAGAAACCTTTACCTGAGAGAAAATCAAATCCGTCGGGTGAGAATGCCGGAGCTTCAAACAAACAGAGTGTTATAAGTGTTAACATAGCAAAGCTTGACAAGCTAATGGATTTGGTCGGTGAAATAGTTATTTCCGAAGCCATGGTTACACAGAATCCCGACCTTCAAGGGCTTCAGCTCGACAATTTTCACAAGGCAGCAAGACAGCTTAACAAGCTGACAAATGAGCTTCAGGATGTAGTAATGTCAATTCGTATGGTTCCGCTGTCAATGACTTTCCAAAAGATGAACAGGATAGTCAGGGATATGGGTAAAAAACTGAACAAGTCAATAGAACTGGAAATAATAGGAGAGGAAACCGAGGTTGACAAAAATATTATTGAGCGCATATCCGACCCTCTCATTCACCTTATAAGAAATGCTGTAGACCACGGACTTGAGGATTCTGAGGAGAGGGTGGCAAAGGGAAAACCTCCTGCCGGAAAGATTACTCTTGAGGCTAAAAATGCAGGAGGAGATGTATGGATATTTGTAAAGGATGACGGAAGAGGACTTGACCGGGAAAAAATACTTAAAAAGGCAAGGGAAGCAGGCCTAATACACAAGCCGGAGAACGAGCTTACGGATAAAGAAATATATTCATTTATCTTTATGCCCGGTTTTTCAACAAAGGAAAAAGTGACCGAATTTTCCGGGCGCGGTGTGGGAATGGATATAGTAAGCAATAACATCTCCATGGTGGGCGGAACGATTTTTGTTGACAGTGTACCGGATAATGGAACGATAATTTCTATTAAGCTGCCTCTGACCTTGGCAATTATCAACGGTATGAGTATTAAAGTCGGAAAATCGAGATATACAATACCCACCATATCAATCAAAGAATCCTTTAAAGTAAAGAATGAGGCTATAATCACAGACTCCGAAGGCAATGAAATGATTATGGTAAGAGGCGAAGTTTATCCTGTATTAAGACTTCACAGATTCTATAAAATCGACACTGAAATTCAAAACATAAATGACGGAATAATTGTTATGGTTGAAAATGATTCCAAGGTAATATGCATATTTGCGGATGAACTTTTAGGCGAACAACAGGTGGTAGTCAAGGCACTGCCAAAGTATATAAAGAAGGTAAAAGGTATTGGAGGCTGTACGCTTTTAGGTGACGGAAGCATAAGCCTCATATTGGATGTTGCAGGATTGGTGGAAATAAAATAGGAGGGATTTAATTATGAGCGAAGCATTGGAAAATGTTTTGGAATATGAAGAGGATACTCAAAAAGGCAAGTATCTTACGTTTGTTATTGGAAAAGAGGTATATGGCATAGAGATTAAGTACGTTACCGAGATAATAGGAATACAGCAGATAACTGAAGTTCCCGAATTGCCGGAATATATTAAAGGTATAATAAACTTGAGAGGAAAGATTATACCTGTTTTGGATGTAAGGCTGAGATTTAAAAAAGAACCGATGGAGTACAATGACAGGACATGTATTGTGGTTGTCGACATAAAGGATGTATCCGTAGGTCTTATTGTGGACAGCGTTGCAGAAGTGGTGGCCATTCCAGACGAAAATATTGTGCCTCCTCCGGAAGCAAATACCGGTTTTAGCAACCGCTACATTAAGGAAATCGGAAAAGTCGGTGATGAAGTCAAGCTTCTTTTAGACTGCAACAAGCTCTTGAATGACGAAGAGTGCGAAAATCTGCTCAATATATAAAAATAGTTTAATTGGTGAGATGGTATGCTAAATATTACCAACAAAGAATTTGACAAGCTTGCTTCCTATGTCAAAAGCAACTATGGCATAAATTTGACTGAAAAGAAAAAGACATTGGTTGTGGGAAGACTGCAAAATATCTTGCAACAGATGAACTTCAAAAGCTTTTCCGATTACTATGACTATGTGATGTCCGATACAACCGGAGAAGCAGTGACAACACTAATAAACAAAATAACCACAAATCACACCTTCTTTTTGAGGGAGCCGGACCATTTTGATTTTTTTGCTTCAACGGTATTGCCTTATCTTTCTGTTTCCATAAAGGGACCGTTGGATCTTAGGATATGGAGTGCAGGCTGCTCAAGCGGTGAGGAACCCTATACTCTTGCGATGATAATTGCAGACTTTTTTGGCGCGCAAAAAAATTTGTGGGACACAAGAATTTTGGCAACAGATATCTCAATGAATGTACTCCAAAAAGCCAAAAGCGGCATTTATTCAAATGAGCGTATCGAAGGGGTTCCTGAGACGTGGAAAAGGAAATATTTCAGAAAGATAGACGAGAACAATTGGGCTGTGGCGGACAGTATTCGAAATGATGTTATATTCAGGATTTTTAATCTTATGAATACTGTCTTCCCGTTCAAAAGAAAGTTTCATGTCATATTCTGCAGAAATGTGATGATATATTTCGATCAGCAGACGAAAATGGAACTGGTGAATAGGTTCTATGAGTATACTGAGCCGGGAGGATATTTGTTTATTGGACATTCCGAGTCTTTAAACCGCGAAGAAACCAAGTACAAATATGTTATGCCGGCAGTCTATAGAAAGGAATAGATAGAGCTTGGATACTATGAGAACCAGCATTAAACGAAAAATAAAAGTCTTGGTAGTTGATGATTCTCTCTTGTTTAGAGAAAGGATTTCCAAGGGAATAGCTCAGGATGCGGCAATTGAGGTGGTGGCAACTGCATCGAACCCTTATGAGGCCAGAGACAAAATTGTTGAGTTTAAGCCTGATGTTATGACCCTTGACGTTGAAATGCCGAGAATGAATGGAATTGAGTTCTTAAGGCGGCTTATGCCTCAATATCCTATTCCCGTTGTTGTGGTAAGTGCTGTAAGTCATAATGTATTTGATGCTCTGAATGCCGGTGCTGTTGATTTCGTTACAAAGCCGGACTTATCGACTCAAAAAGGATTTGACTTTTTAATAAATGAGCTGATAATAAAGATAAAAATAGCTTCAACAGCAAAAGTGGGGCATTGGAAAAGAGAATATGACGCTTCAAAAGACATTGGGAGCATAAACAGCAGACCTTCAAATAAAATAATTGCCATTGGTGCATCCACCGGAGGTACTGAAGCAATATTCAACCTTCTAAAATCGTTTCCAAGGGATATACCCGGAACTGTTATTGTTCAGCACATGCCTCCGGTATTTACCAGGATGTATGCAGAAAGGCTGAACAACACATGCCTTATGGAAGTCAGGGAGGCAAAACACGGTGACAGGGTTTGCCCGGGGACGGTACTTATTGCTCCGGGGGACTATCATATGACAATTAAAAAAAGCGGAACAGGATATATAGTAGAGTGTAATAAAGGAGAAAAGGTAAGCGGGCATTGTCCGTCAGTGGATGTGCTTTTCAATTCCGTTGCCCAAGAAGCCGGAAAAAATGCCATAGGCATAATACTTACAGGTATGGGCAAGGATGGTGCAAAAGGGCTTTTGGCCATGAGACAAAAAGGAGCACGAACAGTAGGACAGGATGAAAAATCCTGTGTCGTATACGGTATGCCGAAGGTTGCCTTTGAAATGGGTGCTGTTGAAAAGCAGGCTTCTTTGGAATCAATACCGCAATTGGTATATTCAATGCTGTAATAAGTTGCTTGGGGATATAGATTTGAAATGTAAAAAATGAGGTGAGCGACGATTTGAATGAGGACCTCGAAGTACTGGTAGCGGGAAATGACGAGAAGCTTACAACTGCCATAGAAAATGTTTTTTTCGATATGGGGTACAAGTGTTTTCTAAGAAGTGTCGGAACCCTTGATGAATTGAAATATAGTTTTTTGGTGAACAATACCTTTGACATTGTGTTTTTTGACTGTTCTTCAGATATTTTGTTTTCCGATGTGATAGAGCTCATAAAAAAGCTCAATGACAAGGTGCCGATTATTGCATTATTGGAAGAAGACAGCGGTGAACAAGGGCTTGAAATGATGAAATCGGGAGCTTCAGATTATTGTATCAGGAAAGATACTGCAAGGCTCAAATCCATTGTATTTGGAAAGTGCAGGGAGCTTGAGCATAAAAGAGATAAAAAAAAATTTGAAATCGGTTTGATGGAGGAAAATGAAAGACTGGTAACAACTTTGGAGAGTATAGGAGACGGTGTAATTGTTACCGACGAAAAGGGACAGGTAGTTATGATGAACAAAGCTGCACAGGAACTTACAGGTTATTCGTCTTGCTACTCAATAGGAAAGCCACTCTCTGAAGTTTTTGTGATAATAAACGGCATAACTCAGGAACCTGAGACAAGTCCTTATGAAAGGGTTTTGATTGAGCGTAAAACCGTAGGGCTCAGGAAGAATACCATGCTGGTGTCGAAAGATGGAAGCCTAAGATATGTTTCGGCAAGCACTGCCCCCATAAAAAATTCTGACGGAACAATAATGGGCGTGGTTGTGGTTTTCAGAGACATAACAAGAATAAGGAAAGCGGAAGAGAAACTTCATAAGTTATCCCAGGCAGTGGAACAAAGTCCCAGTATTATTGTGATAGCAGATATTCATGGAAATATTGAATATGTAAATCCCAGGTTTACTGAGGTTACGGGATACAGCATTAATGAAGTAATTGGAGAAAGCCTTTTCTTCATGGAGATTAGAGAAGACAGCATAGAAAAATACGATGAAATGATTGAGTCAATATTTTCAGGCAAGGAGTGGAGGGGGGAAATCAGGCATAAATCAAAAAATGATGTAATATTTTGGGAATATGCATGCTATTCTCCCATAATTAACTCAGAAGGTGTCATAACCAATTACCTTAAAGTTTCAGAAGACATTACCGAAAGGAAGCTAATGTCGGAGAACCTTTTTAAAGCAAAGGAAGCAGCTGAAGCTGCAAACCGGGCAAAGAGCGAATTTCTCGCAAATATGAGTCATGAGATACGAACTCCCCTAAACGGTATAATCGGAATGACAAATCTTACTTTGCAGACAGAATTGACCGAGGAACAGAAGGAAAACCTTAATATTATAAATTCGTGTGCAGATCTGCTCCTTAGGGTTATAAACGATATTTTGGACTATTCAAAGATAGAAGCCGGTAAAATGACTTTGGAAAATGTCAAGTTCGATTTTCTAAACCTTTTGGACAAGACATACAAGTCTCATATTGTACAAGCAAACGACAAAGGGCTTCGATTCAGCTACACTGTAAAAAAAGGAATACCGCGAATTTTGGTGGGGGACCCCGGACGTTTTCAGCAGGTTTTAAACAACTTGATTTCCAATGCCATAAAGTTTACTGATGTGGGAGAGGTAAAAATAGATGCTGATATTGCAGAAAGAAGAGACGACTCTATAAAGCTAAAACTCACTGTTTCAGATACGGGTATAGGCATAGATGACGATAAGATAGGCAGGCTGTTTAAAAGCTTCAGCCAGGGTGACAGTTCCATTACCCGAAAGTATGGAGGTACGGGCTTGGGGCTTGCAATTTCAAAACAGCTTGTAGAAATGATGGGTGGTGAAATCTGGGTCAAAAGCCAAAAGGGAAAAGGAAGTACTTTCTGTTTTACAGTAAGTTTCAGGCTAAAAGACAAAGGCAGCGCCAATACAGAATATTCGTCAGATGTTTGCGACGGCATACCCGAACGAAAGCTTAACATACTTCTTGCCGAGGATGACAAGGTCAATCAGAGGGTAATAGCCGGAATGCTGAAAAAAGGTCAGTATTCTCTTACAATTGCAGAGAATGGCTTTGAGGCAATAAAGCTATTCGAAGAAAACGAATTTGACCTAATACTCATGGATATTCAGATGCCGCAAATGGATGGTATCGAAGCTACGAAGAGAATAAGAAAGATGGAGGAAGGAACTTTCAGGCATATTCCGATAATTGCAGTTACCGCACATGCTTTTCAAAATGAGAGGGAAAAGTTTTTAGAAGCGGGAATGGATGATTTTATTCCCAAGCCCTTTTCCTTTGATAATGTTTATGCAGTAATAAACAGAGTTTTGTACCGTGATGAACAATCCGGTGACAATATAGAGGAAAGAAAAGAAGATGAAAATACATATTTTAAGCTCAGTAAAGAAGTGAATGAGTCTTCGGATAAAAATGAAGTCATGCAAAATTTGAGTTTTGAGGATATGATGGAGAGGCTTAAACTTTCCATATTGAATAAAAACATGGCAGCAGTTGATAAAAGCGCTTTAGCAGTAAAAGAGCTTGCACAAGACAAGGGGTATGACAAGGTAAAAAGTCTTGCTTTCAAGATACAGCTTCTTGCGAGGAAAAACCAGCCGGAGGATGTTCAAAAACTTTATGAAGAGCTAAAGCAGGAGGTTGACAAACTTTATTAAGTAAGAATTATATATACAATAATATCCATGGAAAGGGGTTTTAAAATGAGGATACTAATTGCAGAAGACGATTATGCTAGCAGGAAGTTTTTGTACAAGTTTCTTTCTTCCTACGGGGAATGCGACATTACTATAGACGGAATTGAAGCAGTTGACGCATTTATGCTCGCCCTTGACGAAGGAAAACCCTACGACTTGGTATGCCTCGATATCATGATGCCCAAGCTTGACGGAACAAAGGCTTTAAAGGCAATAAGAGATGTGGAAAAGCAAAAGGGAATTGAAGGAGACAATCGGGTAAAGGTTATAATGACAACGGCTTTGAATGATACGACCAATGTCTATACTGCATTTGAATCCGGCTGTGAAGCTTATGCAGCAAAACCCATAGATACAGAGAAGTTTGCGGAGGTTTTGAAAAAAATAGGGTTAGTTTTTAGCAGTGAATCAAAATAGCATACGAAAGCAAAAGGGGAAATAATGTCCCCTTTTGTTTGAATTTGGCCTCTTGGAATGAAATGAAAGAGGCAAAAGCGAAGGGACTCGATGTCCCGAGCTTTTATTGTTATTTGAAAACCTTCTTTTTGAGGCGTTTTAACAGACCGTCTTTGTTTTTTTCTCTCCACATTCCTATGGAACGGTCTACATTTTCAAAATGCTTGTCGAGCTTGCTTTCAAGTCTTCGGATATTGTTTTCCAGACATGCACCAAGCTCGAGCTTTGTTTTGCTAAGCTCATTGGACATATGCTCCTTTGCTAACTCTACCTCTTGAGAAAAGCTGTTGGTCAGTTGCTTTTCGAATTCCTGGAAGAAAGTCTTTATATCAACAACGCTTTCGCTGTAATTTTGCCTTGCAACAGGCACACTAATATCCTCGGTTACGACCGGCGGGGGCTCTGTTATTACATTTTCGGATTGGAGGATTTTTTTTATGGCTTTAATCTCAAGTCCTTCATCCCTCATGGCCTTAATCTTGTACATGATATTGGCAAGCTCCGGAGTGTAGTACCTCCTGCCCCTTTTGTCCTTTGGAACATATAGATTGAACTCCCTTTCATAATATCTTAAAGTATGATTGGTAACATTGAGATATTCGCTAAGCTCTGTGATAGTATAACGGTCTTTAATGACTTCCACGTAAATACCTCCATTTCTTTTTGAAGCATATTTATAATGCAGGTTCGAATTACACTTTCCAGAAGTAAACGGCCTTGTGCATTTTGATGTACAGCCAATAGGTTTTTTTGGACCAAAAGACTAAAAAAATAATACCTTTGCAATGAAGGCAAGTACTATAATAACACCATTACCTTATTGTGTAAATGTTTGGGTGATTATTTTCTCAATATTTCCAAAGCGGATTTCATGTCATCGGGTATCGGAGCAGTAATTTCAAGGTTTTTTTTCGTAAAAGGATGCACAAAGACAGCTCTTTGGGAGTGGAGGGCTTGTCTTTCAAGAATTTCGCAAGTTACAGGAGGAATATTGCTTTGGGGAATACGGGATTTATTGCCCAAAAGAGAGTAGGGAGTGCCGGCAAAAGGGTATAGGGTATCCCCGACAAGAGGATGACCGATTGCTTGGCAATGCACCCTTATCTGATGGGTTCTTCCGGTCTCTAACCGAAATTTTACCAAGGTAGCGTTATTTAGACGCTCAAGTACCGTGTAATGCGTCACTGCATTATCCCCATCCGGGGAAATGTGCCTTAGCATAATACTTCCGGGTTTTCGGGCTATGGGAAGGTCTATAGTCCCGCTGTCATCTTCCAATACATTGTGCACAATGCCGATGTATTCTTTGAGAAAGGTTTTGTCATTCATCTGCTGAATAAGAAATTCTTGGGTATAAGGATTTTTGGCAAATATAATAATGCCTGAGGTATCTCTGTCCAGCCTTATAACCGGGCGAATCTTTTTCTCAATTCCTTTTTTCTTAAGATGAAACGACACGGCATTGGCAAGGGTGCCGGTGGGGTGAGAGCATGTAGGATGAACCACGATACCGGGTTGCTTGTTTAAAGCAATAATAGATTCATCTTCATAGATTATGTCTATGGGTATGTCTTCGGGTTCAATAAAGATACCCGATTCATCAAAGTCGAGATCCGCTTCGATTATGTCGTTTTCAGAGACAATGGCATTGACATAAACAGGACGGCCGTTGCACAGAATTTTGCCCTGGTGCTTTAACTTTTTAATGAGCCTTTCGGAAAGATTAAGCTGTTTTTTCAATATATATTTTACGGTTTTGCCCGAAGTTTCCTTATCAACTCTATATTTTAAATTCAAATGATATCACCATATAAATATTATTACAGCATCTTCAAAAATTCAAGGCCCTTGAAACGGAGAAATCTTAATTGCTTTATCAATAGTTTTGCCTAAAAACCGTTTTTGCTATAAAATCTCGAGTTTGACAGTTGATAAATATAAAAGAGGCGATAAACGTTAAAATTTAAAGGTTTACGCCTCTGTTCTATTCTTCAAAAATGTTGTATGGAATGGCCTTTAATAATTTTTCTTACACCTTTTGCTAAGTTCCTTTGGTAGTTAATATCGAATCTGTTCAGCTCGCAAAACATCTTTACGAGTTCCTTTTCAAATTGACGAAGTCCAGCAAAAATTTGAATAGGTCATAAACCTGTTTAGAAGGCCAGGATTGAAGCTGATTTTTTGGTCTTTTGTGATATAACTTGACTAAATTTTTCGTAAAAAAGGTCCATTTATGGATGGGTTTCAGACTTTTTGATATTTTATTTTAGATACTAACTGTCAAACTTCCGCCTGAAAGTACTATTGCATCTTTCATGATTTTTTCACAAAAAAAGCATTGTTTTTTCAATTTGATTTTAAAATTCAATGGTATACTATAAGCTAAGTAAAAATGCTGCAAAACCGGTTTTGGAGTACAGTTGGTTTATAATTTAAAATTAATATTTTATGTAAAGGGGATGAAATGAAAATGAAAAACGCAATTAAAAAACTTAAATTAGCTGCTTTTGTATTTGTATTATTTGCAGCCGTTGGAGGCTTCAACCTGCTTTTTGGCATAAATACAGCACATGCCGCAACTACTTATAAATCTGATGATGGTAAATGGGAATTTACGGATGATGGAGTCATTATGAAATACTTAAAAAACGATGAATCTATAGTAACAATACCGGAGAAGCTTACTGCAAACGGTGTTTCTTATGACATAAAAAAAGTGGATTGGTATGCAATACGTGATAATAAAGCAATAACTGAAATCAATATTGGTCCTAATATTGTAGATGTGGGTTTGAGCCCTTTTGCAAATTTGAAATCTTTACAAAAAATTAATGTAAGTCCGGAAAATGAGTATTATTGTGATGTTAACGGAGTTTTATACAACAAACAAAAGAAAGTATTGATTAAATATCCGATGAATAGTCCCAATAAGGTTTTAAATCTGCCCGATTCATTTTTATACTGTGCCAGCGTGAGTTCAATAGAAAAGGCTGAAAAGGTTGAGTTATTAAGGATTTCAGCGAAATATTACATTTATCCGTTAAGTAACGGGGTGTTACTGGAACCTGAAAAGTTTCCGAATTTAAAATTAATTGTTGTTTCACCGGAGAATACCAAACTTACTGCAGAAGAAGGGGTTCTTTACAGTCATGATATGACTACACTTTACTGGTACCCTCCGAAAAAGGAATCATCCAGCTTCACTATACCGGACAGTGTTAAAACAATAGAATCCAAAGCGTTTTCAAACGCTATATATTTGGAAAATTTAAACTTGACACCATATATAGAAAAAATAAAATGTAGTTTTGATGGATGCAATATAACATCCATTAACAACATAAAAACCAGAGAGGAATATATAAATTGGGATCCTGCAATTAAATCCGTATTTCAGAAACACATTGCAGTACTTGAAAATCTACCTTTCTCAATATCCTTGGTGGAACAGGAAGTTGAATATGCTGTGGACAGCTATATAAAAGAAGGCATGAAAGATTGTGAAAAGGTTTATGCATTATATACTTATGCAACAAATAAAGTGTCTTACACAACGGGAGCTACAAGTGATTCTAAAAATCATTGTATTTCTTCAGTATTCCTTGGAGATGAAACGGTTTGTGAAGGATATGCATTGGCTATGTCTCTATTGTTAGACAGGGTAGGAATACCAAACTGCTGTGTTGTTGGAGGCAATCATGCTTGGAACCTGGTGCAGGTCAATGGAGTATGGTTACAAATTGATGCTACATGGGATGATAATGATGTAAAAGATCGTCCGGGTAAACTTTATTTTTTGAAAAGTATAAGTGAGTATGAAAAAACAGGACATCCACTGTACAAATCCAATATTGACAAAGAATTCACAAAATATAGTTTTGGTGTGGATAAGTCTATTTATAATAATAATTTACCGGAATGTAATATAATCATAGGAGATATAAACAAAGACGGTGTATTGGACGATATGGATAAGCACCATATGATAAATGAAATACAAGGCTATGCCAAGTACTCTTACCTGGGATACTATAATATACTTGCGGATGTAAATTTTGACGGAAAAATAGATATGGATGATTATGATTGTCTTTGTGAAAAAATTATGATACTAAACAAGAACGGGCTTACTGGTGATCTTAACCATAATGGCATACATGACGAAGAAGATTTGGTTCTTTTAAGATATGAAATTGAGAAGTTTAACTCACAACCGGGATATTACAATATACTTGCGGATCTTGATAATAACAGGGTAATAGATGAGGTTGATTATATGCTGCTTGAGATCTGCGTGGAACTTCAAAAATACCAGTAAAAGCCTTTATTATGTAATCAAACATTAAAGTATAATTAATAAGACGGCATAGGTTAAATGGGTTAAGTTTAAATATGCCGTTTTTTTTTGTCGGCTTCAATTTTTCAAAAATGTTGTATGGAATGGCCTTTAATAGTTTTTCTTACACCTTTTGCCAAGTTCTTTTGGCAGGTAGTATTGCTTATCTAATCCCAGAGCAAATACTCCATCTAATGCAGTTAACGTTTTTGAACCTGTATATTGTGAAGCGTAACGAAAATCTGAAATATCAAGGTGTATCTCCATATCAACTTTGTGTTATTCTTCGCTTCTTCATTGTACTTAGCGACCTGTTCTTTTGCGTAAGCAAGAGGGTCATCAGTAATTTTAAGGAGTTACGAGCGCTTGTTTATTTTTGTAATATTTTGAATTAAAACCTATTTCCAATGGCTTTCAGGCTTTTTGCTTTTTAATTTTTAGCAACTAACTGTCAAACTCCCGATGAAACGACACGGTAGTTTTGCATAAAAACCGTTTTTCCTATAAAATAAAATAAAGGAAAAAACGTTTAAAAGAGGGGGCAAAAAATGTATTTTGGAAAAAGGCTCTCTGTGTTGTTGCTCTGTTTGGTGATGTCAGTTTTTATGTTTGCCGGATGCCAAAAAGATAAAGAGACTGGTGAGAATACCTCGGATAAGAGGGTAAGGCTCACATTCTGCATGTCCCAGACAGGCTGGGGTGGAGAAGCAGTCGATCCGGAATTAATGAAAGAAGTTGAGAAATATATTGAGGAGAAGACAAATATCGATTTGGAAATTATTGCACCGCCACAGAGCAGTTATAATGACAAGCTAAATATTATGCTTACCACAGGTGAGATGCCGGATATATTTGTTGTAAGAAAAGCAATGGATAATCTTCAGGTTATAGCTTCAAGGGGCTATACAATGCCTATGGATAATCTTATTGAAAATGTTCCGGAGATTACATCATTGGTTGACCCGGAGTATCTGGATTATCTTAGAGTAAGTGGAAGCCTTCACGCTGTGCCCATGTATGTGCCGCTTTCAAAAATCCTTTGGATTAGGAAAGACTATATGGATAAATATGAGATAAACTTGTCCGAAACTCCTACCACCGAAGAGTTTTACAATGAAATGAAGAAATTGAGCGGCAAGGGAATTATACCTTTCACTTTCCCGAAGTTCCTTGACAATCTGCCGTTTTTCTTTAATCCTTTCGGTGCTTATTATGGAATCGGGGTGGATGAAAATGGCAAATACTATGATGGGTTTAATACGCCTGAGGCGAGAGAGGCACTTTTATATGTTGCAAGGCTTTATCGGGAAAAAATTTTGGATCAGGAGTTTTTGACAAATGAAAATGCAACCATTCGGGAAAAATTGCTTTCGGTCAAAGCGGCATCCGCTATAGACTATTTTTACAGGTACATATATTTTGCTAACGAGAGCAGAAAAGTTAATGCATCTACGGATTTTGTCCCCATATACGAGCTGAAAGGTCCTAATGGACATGGCGGAAATCTCAATGAAGCCATTCAGGATGTTATCTGTATTTCTTCAAAGACAAAATATCCCGAGAAGGCAATGAATGAACATAACGCCGGAGCAATTGTATGATATCCCTGTAAATCTCTATGGGGAGGTATTTGGCAAAAAAACTCTTGATGAGATTGAAAAATGGTATGGTGACTTGGTAGAACGGGCATGTGCGGTCATCAATCAAAAAAAGGCCGAAAAGTAAGTGGGGTAATAAGCTCTGCAGTTGCTTATATCAAACAAAACTGCAAACGGGACATATCCCTTGGGGAAGTGGCTGAGTCTGTCAATCTCAATCCTTCTTACTTAAGCAGACTTTTTAAAGAGGAGAAGGGTATTCAGTTTGTGGAGTATGTAAGAAACATAAAAAATGGAGATGGCAAAGGAAATGCTGAAAAACAGCAATAAAAAAATCTATCAGATTTGCGAGGAGCTGGGATATCAAAGTGTGCAGTATTTTTCCACCATTTTTAAAAATATCGTTGGAATGACTCCTGTTGAATACAGAAAAATAAGCAAGTCTGAATGATTGAAAATTAAAAAAAGAGGAAAACAATGGACTAAAATAGGTGGGTATGATATCATATAAATTGTGTCGGAAGGTTTGTAACGCAATTTCCAAAGACCTAAATTAAAAGTATTGACGGTAAATATTAAAGTATATGGGGGAGTCTGGTATGAAAAAGTTTTTCTATGACTGGGTTCTTTGGAAGCATATTGCTTTTAGTTTTGTTGTTTGGTTGCTGCTTAAAACGGTTTGGTTTAATGCTTTTAATACAAATCCTTTAAGCATAGGTGTAATTGGAGGAGCAGACGGGCCAACATCAATAATAGTTACCGGAGAAGTATTTCCTCGCATAATAAGTTATGTAGTGCTAATTGCTATGTTGGCATTATATGTTCCGGTGAAAAAAGCATTTGGGAAGATTAAAATATAAATTTTAATTCTGCGGAGCTTTATACGGCAGAGATACTGTAAATTTCGTTCCTTCGGACACTATACTGGAAACGTTGATGCTGCCTTTGTGCTCATCTACTATGCATTTTGCAATTGCCAAACCCAATCCCGAGCCTCCGTGATTCCTTGAACGGGATTTGTCTACTCTGTAAAACCGGTCAAAAATCTTGTCAATATGTTCTTTCGGGATGCCTTCACCCGTATCGCTTACAGACAGTTGAACGGTGCTTGCGTGCGATTCCAGCTTTAGTGTGATTTTTCCTTCTTCGCCGGTATACTTTATAGCATTGTCCAATAATATTGTTATAAGTTGTTTTATTCGAAATTCGTTACCGTAAAAAATAATATTATCTTTAGTATCTAAAAGAAATTCTATGTCTTTCTTTTGGCAAAGAGGTGTAAACTCATCAAAAATTTTATGTACAAGTGCGCTTAAATCAAAGTACTCTTTAGGCATTTCATCTTCTGCATCAGCCCTTGCCAAAAACAATAAATCGTCAACAAGTTTTTTCATCCGTTCCAATTCGCTTTGAATGTTGCTTAGCCACTTCATTTGACTTCCGACAGTGTCATTTTCGTTTTCCATTACTATTTCCAGATTGGAATTTACTACCGCGAGGGGAGTCCTCAGCTCATGGGATGCATCGGCAATAAAGGCCATCTGTTTTTCCCAAGATGTTTTTATAGGTTTTATGGCTTTGTTTGCGAGGAAAAGACTTGTTGCAAAAACCAATACGACAGATAGCATAACAATGAAGGTACTGATAGAAATAAGCGGTTTGTACATTTTTTCTTCAACACTGTAATCGAGAAATACAATTATATATCCATACTCCTTGGGGATTTTCAAAAATTTAAATTTGAACTTGTCATCTGCAATTTGTCCGTTTCCTACTCCTTTTTCCATTGCTTTTTCTTTAAAGCTTTCCATATCTTCTTTGGAGATATTGATATTCATCAAATACCCGATAATTTCTTCGGAAGTGTCTACTTTTATATAAAAGAATCTAACCAGTCCGGAGTCAAAATTTGAATTTAGCCGTTCTTCGTTTGCAATGGTATACAATATTATATTAGCCTGAAACTCCAGAAAACCCTTTATCGACAGATATATACCGAAAAAAATGATAAGAAGGATCATTGTTATGCTGACAATATTCGTCATGACAAATTTGATTTTTAGCTTTCGAAACATATCATAATGCCTCCTTAAGGCAATAACCTCTTGCTCTGATGGTCTCAATTACAATTCCGCAGTTTGCTTTTGCAAGCTTTTTTCTAAGATATGAGAGGTAAACCTCTATATTGTTAAGCTCTATATCTGTCTGAAAACCCCAAATTTTCTCCAGGAGTTGCTCTTTTGAAACCACTAAGTTTTTATTTTTTATGAGAATTTCGAGAATTTGGGATTCTTTTGACGTAAGCTTTATGATTTGTCCGTTTACTTTTACTTCTCCCTTCATACAGTTAAAGCACATATTTCCTATATTAATTTCTTCATTTACCAATACTTCGCTTTGTCTTCTACCTAAAGCGCGTATTCTTGCAAGCAATTCGCTTTTTGAAAAAGGCTTTGTAAGATAATCATCCGCACCGCTGTCAAGGCCTTCAACCCTGTCTTTTACCGAATCTTTTGCTGTCAGAATGAGAACAGGAGTTGTAATTCCTTGTTTTCTAAGATCTATAAGAACATCAAGGCCATCCTTTCCGGGCAGCATTCTATCAAGGATAATGATATTGTACATCCTTGTCTCGGCCATTTGCTGACCTGATATTCCGTCAAAAGCAGTATCAACTATGTAATTGTTCTTTTTCAGAGTATGTACAAGTGCTTCGGAAAGGCGTAATTCATCTTCTACAAGAAGTATTCGCATTTTTATTCATTCCTTTCCCAAAATTGAAAGACTCTTGTCTTCGGTTTTAGAGGAAGTATTATCTTCTCATGCACTATTTTATCACAAGATACCGCATTTTTATATTCTTTCTATGATTTTTACGAAAAATGTTTTTTTATGCTTTTTTTAAGAAAAGATTAAGTTTAGTTTTTTAGAATGGTGTTGAATCAAAAATTACATTTTTTGATAGGGAGGAGATAGGATGTTCAAATTCAAGAATCCGGCAACAAAGGCATTATCAACTCTATTGGTTTTTCTTATAGTTATAGGGTTAATAAGCACTAAGGCGCCGGCTGCGACAAAAACGATAAAGATTATGCCGGTTGGAGATTCCTGTACCGAAGGTATGGGAGGAGGAGAAATGGGGTCTTATCGTACCGACTTATACAAACTTTTAACGGATGCAGGGCTTAGCATTGATTTTGTCGGTTCTCAAAGGAGCGGTCCGAATAGTTTACCCGACAAAGACCATGAAGGGCACTCCGGATGGACGATACCCCAGGTAGCAAGCAATATTAACAACTGGCTCAACACCCATAATCCAGATGTGGTATTTCTTTGGATTGGCGGAAATGACCTTCTTTTAAACAACAATTTAAACGCAACAGGTCTTAGCAATTTGATAGACCAGATTTTTACCGTAAAACCTAATGTAACATTGTTTGTGGCAGATTATTATCCGTGGCCTGATGCGATTAAGCAATACAATGCGGTTATTCCTGGAATAGTTCAACAGAAGGCCAATGCCGGCAAGAAGGTTTACTTTGTAAAGCTTAGCGATATCCAATTTGACAGAAACACCGATATTTCTTGGGACGGTTTGCATTTGAGCACTACGGGATATACAAAAGTTGCACAGCTTTGGTACAAATACACCATAGACATTTTGAGAGCTTTGGCAAATGGAACGCAGCCAACACCGAGTACAGCACCGACATCTACACCGGGCACAACACCGAGTACAACACCTGGTACAACACCGGGAAAGACAAAAACGATAAAGATTATGCCAGTTGGTGATTCCTGTACAGAAGGTATGGGAGAAGGAGAAATGGGGGCTTATCGTACCGACTTATACAAACTTTTAACGGATGCAGGGCTTAGCATTGATTTTGTGGGTTCTCAAAGGAGCGGTCCGAACAGTCTGCCGGATAAAGACCATGAAGGACACTCCGGATGGACGATACCCCAGGTAGCAAGCAATATTAACAACTGGCTTAATACCTATAATCCGGATGTAGTATTTCTTTGGATTGGCGGAAATGACATGTTTGTAAGCGGCGGCAGTCCGAATCCAACAGGTCTTAGCAATTTAATAGACCAGATTTTCACTGTAAAACCCAATATAACATTGTTTGTGGCAGATTATTATCCGTGGCCTGAAATGGTTAAGCAATACAATGCGCTAATTCCTGGAATAGTTCAACAGAAGGCCAGTGAAGGTAAGAAAGTTTATTTTGTCAAATTAAGTGACATCCAATTTGACAGATACACAGATATATCAGCGGACAATTTGCATTTGACGGTTACAGGATATTCAAAAATTGCACAACTTTGGTACAAGTACACTGTCGGTATTTTGAAGTCCATGGTTGATGAAACACAGCCGTCTCCTACTCCATCAAATCCGCCTCAAGGTAAAAAAGGTGACGTAAACTCGGACGGTCAAGTAAACTCAACGGATTATAGTCTTTTAAAAAGATATATATTAAAATTTGTAGGTGAAGATGCAATAAATGCGTCAAATGCGGATATAAACAACGATGGCAGAGTTAACTCTTCAGATGCTACAGCCTTAAAGAGAATGCTTCTTAGAAATTAGAAAATATTAGGTTTTTAACAATTGAATATATCTTTAGCAGCTAAATATATCTTTAACAGCCAAATATTCACAGAAGCTCTTCCCTCTAGAGCTTCTTTTTTTATATCCGGATTTTGAAAATGCCGAAGCATCAATCCCCCATTTCAATTTTCAGCACAAACAATCATATTTTAAATTATTTTTTTTTAGAATCATCAAAAGAAAGTGATTTTTCGAATTTTTATAATAAGTAGTAACATTACTATTTAATAAATAATACTTTGTTTATATTTAAAAATAAGCAAAAGGAGGGGAGCTGTAAGAATAAATTAGCTGAACGCAAAAAAGAGGGGTTTTAAGAAAAAAATTATCAATTTTTGCAAAGGAGAGGGTAAAGTGAAAAAAGTAGTTTCCTTGCTTTGTGTGCTTGTGATGTTGTCAAGCATGTTGTGTTCATTCACAGTTGGAGCGGCATCACCTTCCGGTTCGGGCATGCGTGACATTTCGGCAATAGACCTGGTTAAAGATATAAGAATAGGTTGGAACTTGGGAAACACTTTAGATGCTCCTACCGAGACCGGTTGGGGAAATCCTAAGACAACGAAGGCAATGATAGACAAAGTAAAAGAAATGGGCTTTAACGCCGTTAGAGTGCCTGTTACCTGGAATACACATATAGGTCCGGCTCCGGACTATAAAATTGATGAAGCATGGCTCAACAGGGTAGAGGAAGTAGTAAACTATGTCCTTGACAACGGTATGTATGCCATCATAAATATTCATCACGACAATTCATGGATTGTACCTACATATGCTAAAGAGCAACAGAGTAAAGAAAAGCTGATAAAGGTTTGGGAACAGATTGCTGCACGCTTTAAAAACTATAATGACTATTTGCTTTTTGAAACAATGAATGAACCAAGAGTAGAGGGCTCACCCCAGGAATGGACGGGGGGAACATATGAAAACCGAGATGTAATAAATAGATTTAACTTGGCTGCCGTTAACACAATCCGGGCAAGCGGCGGAAACAACGACAAGAGGTTTATACTTGTTCCTACCAATGCAGCAACCGGCCTTGATGTTGCACTAAATGATCTTGTCATTCCAAACAACGACAGCAGAGTAATAGTATCCATACATGCTTATTCACCGTATTTCTTTGCTATGGATATTAACGGAACTTCGTATTGGGGAAGTGATAGTGACAAGGCTTCTCTTACATCTGAACTTGATGCATTTTACAATAGATTTGTAAAGAACGGCAGGGCTGTAATTATTGGAGAATTCGGAACTATTGACAAGAGAAACCTTTCTTCAAGGGTTGCCCATGCGGAGCATTATGCCAAGGAAGCAGCTGCAAGAGGAATTGCAGTCTTCTGGTGGGACAACGGTTATTATAATCCGGGTGATTCAGAGACTTATGCTTTGCTGGACAGACGAAATCTCAAATGGTATTATCCTGAAATTGCCGAGGCGCTGATTAGAGGTGCCGGAGGAAAACCTTCAGTTACACCAGTAACTTCTTCAACTCCGTCGTCAACCCCGACATCATCATCAACTCCGATATTTACACCTACTCCGATATCTAATGTTTTATACGGTGATGTAAACGGAGACGGAAAAGTGAATTCTACAGATTATTCAATGCTAAAAAGATATATTTTGCGCGGTATAAATGATTTTCCGAATCCAAACGGCAAAATTGCCGCAGATGTGAACGCAGACCAGAAAATCAATTCTACGGACTTGGCGTTACTGAATAAATACATACTGCGCTTAATAGATAAATTCCCTGCAGAAGATGCTCAAACAAACAATCCGGGAATTTTGTACAACGGAAGATTTGATTTTTCAGATCCGAACGGTGCAAAATGTGCATGGTCAGCAAGCAATGTCGAATTGAATTTCTACGGCACAGAAGCCAGTGTGACTATCAAATCCGGCGGCGAAAACTGGTTCCAGGCTTTTGTAGACGGTGAACCTCTTGCTCCTTTCTCGGTTAACACAACAACGTCAACCGTAAAGCTTGTAAGCGGTCTTACAGAGGGAGCACATCATCTTGTTTTGTGGAAGAGAACAGAGGCATCCTTGGGAGAAGTACAGTTCCTTGGGTTTGACTTCGGCTCCGGAAAGCTTCTCTCACCACCAAGTCCGCTACAAAGAAAAATAGAGTTCATCGGAGACTCAATTACATGCGGATACGGAAATGAAGGAGCCAGCAAAGAGCAGTCTTTTACACCGAAAAATGAGAACAGTTATTTGACGTATGCGGCGATTACAGCCCGCAATTTGAATGCAAGCTCCAATATAATTGCATGGTCGGGAATCGGACTTACTATGAACTACGGCGGCGCCGGCGGGCCTCTAATAAATGATCGTTATGGCTATACTCTTCCTTACAGCGGAGTTCAATGGGACTTTAGCAAATATGTACCTCAGGTTGTTGTAATTAATCTTGGAACAAATGATTTTTCAACCTTAACTGCCGACAAAACAAAATTTATAACGGCATACAAAAATCTTATGGAGGAAGTTCGCAAAAACTATCCGGATGCCCATGTATTCTGCTGCGTTGGCCCGATGCTTTGGGGAACAGGTTTGGATTTATGCCGAAGTTATGTCAAAGAAGTTGTAAATGATTATAATAAAAAGGGAGACTCAAAAGTATATTTTGTTGAGTTTCCACAACAGGACGGCAGCACCGGTTATGGAGAAGATTGGCACCCAAGCCTTGCTACTCACCGGTTAATGGCTGATCAGCTTACTAAGGAAATAAGAAGCAAGGTTGGATGGTAAAAGGATGGTTAAAAAAATGGCCTCTACTTGAAAGTAGGGGCCATTTTTTACCTTTTGAAATGAAAGAGGAAAGGGCTAATGGAATCGATGTAAGATATGGATTGGTGCTTTAAGTTAAAGGATGCGACAAAGTAAAAACAGTTAAATTTAACTGTGAAATATGGTATCATAGTATTGTACGACATATCTAATATTTCAGGGAGCTGTTTTGCGAAAAGGAAACCTGCTGAAAGTTATATCAAACTTAGAAATGGGGTATCCGTTAATGAAGCTTGAGGCAATATATCACAGACCTTATAGTGAGTTTGCATTTCCTATTGATCCCGATACTTTGGTAATAAGGCTTAGGACAGCTAAAAACGATATAAATAACTGTATCCTCATCTACCATGAAAAATACGACTTCACACAGCGGGGAAAAGCAAAGATGAATAAAGTGGCAAGCGATGAAATGTTTGACTATTATGAGGTGGAGCTTAATGTTGGAATTAAAAGATTTAAATATATGTTTTATCTTGAAGATGTTTACTCCGTAAAATGGTACAGCAACGACGGCTTTTTCGATTATATGCCTCAATGGGGACACTTTACCTATTCTTATATATGCAAAGAAGATATTTTTGAAGAGGTTGAATGGTTTTGCAATTCAACAATATATCAGATATTCCCCGACAGGTTTGCCAAGGTTCCTCCAGATACATCAAGTGTAGGCAGCAGAATGATACACGGTGGCAATATTAAAGGTATACTGGACAAGTTTGACTATTTAGTCAATCTTGGAGTTGATGTAATTTACTTAAATCCTGTGTTCAAATCGGAATCCTACCACCGCTATGATATTGTCGATTATTATGAAATTGATCCGGCGTTTGGTGATAAGAGAGAGCTCAAAGAATTGATAGATATGTGTCATAGAAACGGTATAAAAGTAATATTTGACGGGGTTTTTAATCATTCGTCGGATAAGCTTTTTGCCTTCAAAGATGTTGTTGAAAAGGGAGAGAAATCGAAATATGTAAATTGGTTTCACATATACTCCTTTCCCGTTGAAGCATATCCCAGACCCAACTATGAATGCTTTTCCTTTTACGGGGGGATGCCCAAGCTAAATACAGGAAATCCGGAAACGGCCCAATACCTTCTTGATGTGGTAAGGTATTGGACAGAAGAGTTTGGAGTGGATGGCTGGAGGCTTGATGCGGCAGATGAGGTGGACCGAAAGTTTTGGAGAAAGCTTAGGGATATGCTTAAATCTTTAAACAGGGATACGGTACTGATTGGTGAAATATATGATGAGTCGTCTTCGTGGCTTTGGGGAGACCAGTTTGACTCGGTGATGAACTATCCTCTAAAATGGATGGTAGATGACTTTTTTGCCCATAGGTCAATTGATGTGGAGACCTTTAAAAAGAGAATAAACGGATATATTATGAAATTTAACAAAAAGGTGTTGAACAGCTTGGTAAACGTAATAAGTACCCATGACACACCAAGGTTTTTAACTCTTTGCGACGGTGATGAAAAGAAGTTTGAACCGGCAGTGGTATTCCAATTTACCTTTCCGGGAGTTCCCCTCATATACTATGGAGATGAAATCGGGATGGAAGGCGAAGGAGATCCTGACTGCAGAAGGCCAATGATATGGGATGAAGCAAAATGGAACGGAAAAATCTTTGAGTTGTACCGGTTTTTGATTGATTTAAGGAAGAGATTCGATGCTTTGAGAGTGGGCGAATATGGCGAGCTTAATGTAACAGGAGGTAAGGGAATACTGGCTTACAGAAGAGGTCGGGGAGAAGACGGAATCATTGTCGTTATGAATACGTTGGACCAGAAGGAGAATATTTTGGTAAGGACAGGGGAGTTTTTCGATGGTGTAAAAGCCTTTGAATCCTTAAAAGATAATGAGGTAGTGAGAATTGAGCGAAAGAGCATAAACATATGTTTAAAGCCTTTTGAATGGAGGATTTACAAAGCCTGCGGCGAATTATAAAAAATATATAAAAAGGTATAGTGTCCTTTTGTATTTTTATCATTGGATATTATTGAAATTAAAGGCGAATGTGTTAGAATAATATGTATGGTCAAAGGGATGGGCTTTTGACGATAATAATATATAGGATTTGAGGGAAAACAATGAATTTTCAGTCGAAAAGTTATTTGAAAAATGAATTTGGAATTGATGATAGAGTACTTAAAATTGCCGAATCGGTGATAGAAAGTATTACTCCCGTATTTTACAGGATTGATTCTGTCCGGGAGTACAATCAGTATAAAGTAATCAAGGCAATGCAAAACAATAATTTAAGTGATTCCCATTTTGGGGGTACTACAGGGTATGGCTATGATGACAGAGGCAGAGAGGTTTTGGATGATGTCTACAGGGATGTTTTCAAAGCAGAGGATGCCATGGTTAGGCATCAAATTGTATCCGGCACTCATGCTCTGGCCGTATGTCTTTTCGGAAACCTGAGGCCTCAGGATGAGCTTTTGGCAATTACGGGAAAGCCCTATGACACATTGGAAGAGGTTATTGGCATAAGGGGAGAAGGGGGAGGTTCCCTAAAGGAATTTGGCGTATCTTACCGCCAACTGGATTTATTGAAGGACGGCAGTATTGATTATGAATCGATTAAAAGCGCAATAAACGAAAAGACTGCAATGGTTCTGATTCAAAGGTCAAGAGGATACGAATGGAGACCTGCGCTATCCATAGATGAGATTGAAAAGGCTATCAGCATTATAAAAAGTGTAAAAAATGATATAGTGGTTCTTGTGGACAACTGCTATGGAGAGTTTGTTGAAGACAGGGAGCCGGTGGAGGTTGGAGCGGACCTTGTGGCAGGTTCCCTTATAAAAAATCCGGGGGGCGGACTTGCTCCTACGGGTGGTTATATTGCCGGAAAGAAGGAATGTGTTGAAAAAGCAGCATACAGGCTTACCACTCCCGGTCTTGGAAAGCATGTGGGGGCATCTTTGGGGCATAACAGACAGATGTTTCAGGGATTGTTCATGGCGCCCCATGTAGTGGCTGAAAGCCTTAAAGGAGCGGTATTTTGTGCCGGCGTCATGGAGGCGTTGGGTTTTGAAACAAGCCCGAAAGTAAGCGACAGAAGGGGAGACATTATTCAGGCTGTCAGATTTAATGAGCCCGATAGTCTTATTGCTTTTTGCCAGGGGATTCAGAAGGGTTCGCCTGTGGATTCGTTTGTTACACCGGAGCCTTGGGATATGCCCGGCTATGATTGCCCTGTAATAATGGCTGCCGGAGCTTTTATCCAAGGTTCGTCCATTGAGCTTAGTGCCGACGCACCAATCAAACCTCCTTATACCGCTTATATGCAGGGAGGATTGGTTTTTGAACATGTTAAGCTTGGGATTATGATTTCAATTCAAAAAATGCTGGAAAAGGGAATAATAAAAATCTAATGCCGGAAGGTGGAAAAGGATGCCGGATGAGAACAAAAGAAAATCAAACGGAAGGATAAAGTGGGGAGGTCTTTTGGTTGCCCTGTTTTTACTGCTATATATTCCGTCCTTAGTATTTTGGGTTTACGGCAAGAATATCCACACGGATATAATAAGAATGGGAGAGCTGGAAGACTATGTAACCACTGATGCTTACATTATAAGAAACGAGACTGTAATCAATTCTCCTTCCGACGGAATCAGTATAAGAAATGTGGAGGAAGGAGAAAAGGTTGGAGTAGGAGATACCATTGCTACTATATTAAACAAGTCTTCGGAAAAACTTTTGGAGGATTTGAAGACTCTTGATTTAAGAATTATTGAGGCAAAAAGGGAAAAAACCAAAAACGACAATTTCTTTTCCGATGATATAAAAAAGCTTGACCAGGAGATACAAGAAAAACTGGTGTTTGTGATAAAGCAGAGCAACAAAAACAGTATTTCGGAGGTTAAGCAAATAAAAAACGACATTGATGAGCTTATTAAAAAGAAGGCTACAATTTCAGGGGACTTAAGCTATACCGATGCGAACATTAAAGCCCTTGAGAATGAAAAAAAGATACTGCAGGAGAGTATAAACGCAAATAAACGAAATATTGTTTCGGATTCGTCCGGGATAATATCATATGTGGTTGACGGATATGAGGAGGTTCTCAATCCCGAAAAGATACCGGAAATTACTCCGGAAATACTGGATATGATAAAGGTTGTCGAAAACGGCAATAAGTCGGATGATTTAAGTACACAGTACAACAAGCCTTTTGTCAAGGTGATTGGGAGCATAGACTATTATATAGTGTTTGTCATGGATAAGGAAGAGGCTGATGATTTTAAGGTGGATGATTACCTGAATATCAGGATTAATGATATTGGCAGAGTTGTTGACGGCACGGTTGCATACAAATCCAATGAATTTGACGGCAAATTTGTAATTGCGGTTCGTACCTACAAGGCTCTAAGTGATACTGCAGCTTTGAGGGTAGTAAACGTTGATTTGATTAAGAGCCGTTATGAAGGTTTGATTGTTCCTGTAAAGAGTCTTGTCAATATCAATACAAGCACTATGGAGGCAGAAATTGCACTGGTTAAGGCAAGACGGGCAACTTTTGTTCCTGTTAAAATTATCGGAAAAAATAACAATTTTGCAGTTATAGACAATGTTGAAAATTATAAAGACGGTGGTATCAGCTTGTATTCAAGCTACATTATAAATCCTCAAAATATTGAGGAAGGGCAGGTCATAAATTAATTTGAGAACGGGGAGTAGATTAGATGAGCGGAGAGTTGGATTATATCAAAAGGAATCTTTATTCTATAATGGAGAGAATCGAAAAAGCTGCTATAAAAAGCGGAAGAAGTGCAAAAGACATTACACTTGTTGCGGTGACAAAAACTGTTGAACCGGAACGGATCATGAAGGTTCTCGATGAAGGTATTTTGGATTTGGGCGAAAATAGGGTTCAGGAATTGACAAAAAAATACGATATATTAAACAGCAGGCAATGTAAATGGCACCTGATTGGGCACCTTCAGACCAACAAGGTAAAATATATTGTGGATAAAGTTTCCCTCATACACTCCGTGGACAGAATTGATTTGGCAAAGGAAATACAAAAAAGGGCAGAAGCTATCGGGAAAATTATAGATGTTCTGGTTCAGGTGAATGTTTCCGGAGAAGAGAGCAAGTTCGGTGTTTCTGTGGAGGAAGCATACGGCCTTGTCAGGGAAATAAGTTCCATGCCAAATATTAAGGTGAAGGGTCTCATGACAATGGCTCCATATGCTGAAAATCCCGAGCGCATTCGATATGTTTTTAGTAAATTAAGGGACTTATCTATTGACATTGGAAAAGAAAAGCCTGATAATAGTAATATGGGGATTTTGTCCATGGGAATGAGCAACGATTTTGAAGTTGCAATAGAAGAAGGAGCCAATATGGTTCGGGTCGGTACGGCTTTGTTTGGAAAAAGAAATTGAAGTTTTATTTTACAAAGAATGGTATTGACAATTAATATATTTTACAAAAGATAAACAGGAGGGAGAAATATGTCAACAATATTAAACAAGGTTTTGAATTTTGTAGGTTGGGAAACAGAGGATGAAGAAGAGGATGTTGAAACCGTAGATGAGTCCGAAGACCTTGAAGAGGAATTGAAAAAGCCCCAGTTTATTCAGCCGATAAGCAGCAGAAAGACTCAGAACAAGGTTGTTAACATTCATTCTGCTTCGCAATTTAAAGTAATAGTTATGCAGCCTGAAAGCTTTAATGATGCAAAGGATGTTTGCGATCATTTAAAGAGCAAAAAGCCGGTAGTTGTAAATCTCGGAAGTGTGCAAAAGGAAGTCGCCCAGAGAATAGTTGACTTTTTGAGCGGTGCTATATATGCTCTTGACGGAAATATCCAGAAGGTTTCAAGTGACATATTTATTGTAGCTCCGCATAATGTAGACATTATGGGGGACTTTAAAGGCGAAATAACAGGAAAAGCTGTTTTCCCATGGTCAAAATAGTTGGAGGATAGAGATATAAATGGAGGGTGACAATCTGACCATTACGGCACTTAGAGCCTTGGGCCTTTTATTGGAGATTATTCAATGGTCCATCGTTATACGTGCCATATTGTCTTGGTTTTCAATACCAAAAAACAACATATTTGTAAAGTTTATATTACAACTTACAGAGCCTATATTGTCGCCTATTCGTAACCTCCTTGAGAATACCTCTTTTGGAAGGAACTCCATGGTAGATTTTTCTCCAATAATTGCATTTTTGATACTTATGATTATTTCAGGTTTTATAAATAATATGATTATGATATAGAAAGAAGTTAAGGTGTATTGAATTATATGAATAAAGAAGCGGTATTAAAAGGGATTTCAAAGATTGACGACAAGCTTTTGGTAGCCAAAATTTTAGACAAGTATACCTTATCTCAGAAAGTTATGAGCAACATCCATTCGGATTTTTTGGACCCTTATCAGCAAAATATAGTGAGAAAATGCCTTGAAATGAGCGGTATAAGGGACTACATCTTTTTTGGGGGATTTAGTGGGGCAGAGAGAACAGTAGTTTTTTTCTGCCCTTATTATATGCCTGAAAATACGGATAGTGAGCTTTTTGAGCTTTTTGAAATACTAAAAATAAAGCCAAATACAAGGGAAAACTTTTCCCATCGGGATTATTTGGGCTCATTAATGGGATTAGGTATTAAAAGAGAAAAAATTGGAGATATTCTTGTTAGGGAAGATTTTGCTTTTGTGGTTGTATTAAAGGATATTGCAGATTATATTAAAATAAATTTGACGAAAGTCGGAAATGCCCGTGTTGAAATTGACACTGTAAATTACGATGAGCTTGAGACGTTAGAGCCAAAGGTAAAGGAGATAACTTCAACGGTTGCATCCTTGAGACTTGATGCTGTGGCAAGTGCCGGGTTTGGCATATCCAGAAGCAAGATAGCCGATTTGATAAGAGCCGAGAGGGTTTCTGTCAACTGGGAGACAACCAACAGCCTCACAAAGCTCATCAATGAGGGCGATACGATTTCAATTCGGGGAAAAGGAAGGGTAGTTCTTGAGAAAATAGGCAATACAACCAAAAAAGACAGGATTCATGTTTTACTAAAGAAATTTATATGACGAGGTGTTTGCTATGAACTATACGCCGAATGAGTTGGAGAATTTGACCTTTAAGAGAAGTGTTGTTGGCGGTTACAGCGAGGACATGGTAAATGAAGTATTGGATAGAATAATTGAAGATTATACCGCATACATACGCGAGAATATCGAGTTAAAAGACAAAGTGGCCGTGCTAAATGAGGCTATTTTGCACTACAAGAATATAGAAGAATCCTTGCAGAATACTTTGCTGATGGCGCAGCAAACGAGCGAGGAGATAAAGAGAAACAGCTACCAGAAGGCTGAGAATATTATAAAAGAAGCCGAAATTAAGGCTCAAAAGATAATAGACGAGGCAAATCAAGAAGTGCTTAAAATAAAGTTTGAATATGAGGAATTGAAAAGGAAGCTGCATTCCTACAAGAGCAAGGTGGAATCCCTTCTTCTTTCCCAGTTGGAGATATTAAAGCCCATAGTTGAAGAAGAAGCGGAATAAGATTTTGTAATTATAAAATATTGCAATCGATTTCTTGACATTAAAACGTCATATATTGTATAATTCTTTTAATTGAATAGTGAGAAAAAACGATGAGTAGAACGAGTAGAGGGCGAAACTTTTGAAGAGAGCAGGTGGCCGGTGCAAATCCTGTAAAGCCAGCCTTTGAAAATCATCTACGAGTTGCCGGCTGAAAGGTGTGAAAAGTTTTCGAGTAAGCTGGGCCGGCGGTGAGCCGTTATTTAAATTGAGTGATTGGGAATATATATTTTTAATATATATTCTGTAATAAATGTGGGTGGTACCGCGTGAGGAATTCTCTCGTCCCTTTTTGGGGATGAGAGTTTTTTAGTTTTACATACTGTTTATGAAGTTTATATTATTCAAATAAATATTACACTGATGGAGGTTTGAAAATGTCAGAAGATTACGGAAAAACTTTAAATCTACCTAGCACAGAGTTTCCTATGAGGGCCAATCTTCCTCAAAGAGAGCCGGAATTTTTGAAAAAATGGGAAGATATGGATATTTATAACAAGCAACTGAAGAAAAATGCCGGAAAGCCAAAATTTGTACTCCACGACGGTCCTCCTTATGCCAATGGCGGAATTCATCTGGGAACTGCTCTTAATAAAATACTAAAGGACATTATCATAAAGTATTATAGCATGAAGGGCTATGAGACTCCTTATGTTCCCGGATGGGATACCCACGGACTTCCGATTGAGCAGAGAGCCATAAAGGAATTTGGGCTTAAAAGACATGAAGTAAGTCCTGTAGAGTTCAGACAGGCATGCAAGAAATTCGCTTTAAAATACCTCGATGTGCAAAGAGAGGCCTTTAAAAGACTTGGGGTAAGGGCAGACTGGGATAATCCATATATTACATTGAACAAAGAGTTTGAAGCCAAACAGATAGAAGTATTCGGTGAAATGGCTAAAAAAGGTTATATATATAAGGGCTTAAGACCTGTATACTGGTGCCCAGATTGTGAGACCGCCCTTGCAGAAGCGGAAATAGAGTATGCGGAAGACACCACTCTTTCGATATATGTTAAGTTTGAAGTAAAGGATGACAAGGGTAAGTTTACCGGTATTGTGGATAGCCTTGAAAACACATATTTTGTAATATGGACCACTACCACCTGGACACTTCCCGGAAACCTTGCAATCAGCTTGAATCCTGAGTTTGATTACGGATTGGTAAAGGCAGACGGCGAATACTATATTATTGCGATAGAGCTCCTTGACAATGTTATGAAAGTAGCCGGAATAGAAGATTATGAGATAAAGGCGAAGTTTAAAGGAGAAGAATTGGAAGGTATGCTCTGCAAGCATCCGTTCCTTGACAGGGATTCTGTGATTATAACCGGAGACCATGTTACTGCCGAAGCGGGTACAGGTTGTGTTCACACAGCTCCGGGACATGGTGCGGAAGACTTTGAAGTTTGTAAAAAATATGACATACCTGTAATAGTACCGGTGGATGATAAAGGTTATCTCACTTCTGAAGCAGGGCAGTTTGCAGGAATGTATTATGAAAAGTCAAATGCTGCAATTATTGAGCAGCTTAAGTCAACCAATAATCTTTTGGCATCGGAAAAGATTGTTCACCAGTATCCTCACTGCTGGAGGTGCAAAGACCCGATAATTTTCAGGGCTACGGAACAGTGGTTTGCTTCAATTGAGGGCTTTAGAAAAGAAGCAATTGATGCTATTTCAACTGTAAAGTGGATTCCCGAATGGGGTCAGGAAAGAATTACAAACATGGTGAGAGACCGCGGTGACTGGTGTATTTCAAGGCAAAGAATATGGGGAGTGCCCATTCCGATATTCTACTGCAAGGATTGTAAGAAGGAACTTATAAATGACGATACAATTAAAGCTGTTGCAAAGCTCTTTGCCGAAAAGGGTTCCGATGCTTGGTATGAGTATGACGCAAAGGATATTTTGCCCGAAGGCACCAAGTGCGAGTGTGGCTGCTTTGAGTTTACCAAGGAAAAAGACATTATGGACGTATGGTTCGATTCGGGTTCCAGTCACTCTGCTGTTCTTGAGACAACAGAAGGGCTGACATGGCCGGCAGATATGTATCTGGAAGGAAGCGACCAGCATAGAGGATGGTTCCAGTCTTCGCTCCTTACGGCAGTTGCCACAAAAGGCGCAGCTCCCTACAAGACAGTACTGACCCACGGTTATGTGGTTGACGGTGAAGGAAGAAAGATGTCCAAGTCTTTGGGTAACGGAATCGATCCTGAGGATGTAATAAAGGAATACGGAGCGGATATATTAAGACTATGGGTTGCATCTTCGGACTATAAGACGGATATTAGAATATCCAAGGATATATTAAAGCAGCTTTCTGAAGTGTACAGAAAGATTAGAAATACTTGCAGATATATACTGGGCAACATATATGATTTTGACCCGAACAAGGATACGGTAAGCTATGAAGAGCTGAACGAGCTTGATAAATGGGCACTTATGAAACTCAACGGGCTTATAAAGAAAGTTAACGATGCCTATGAAAAATATGAGTTCCACATGATGTTCCATGCAATACACAATTTCTGTGTTGTTGATATGAGTAACTTCTATCTTGATATTATAAAAGACAGGCTCTACACCAGCAGGGCTGACTCAAAAGAAAGAAGAGCGGCTCAAACTGCGATGTATGAAATTTTGGAGGCTCTTGTGAAAATGCTGTCTCCGGTACTGGCATTCACCAGTGAGGAAGTCTGGCAGTTTATGCCTCACAGAAGCACAAATGACCCTGAGAGCGTACAGCTCAACTATTGGCCTGAACTGAATGAAAAGTATGAAAATTCGGAACTTAAGGAAAAGTGGGACAGAATAATTGAACTCCGTGATGTGGTATCTAAGGCCCTTGAGATTGCTAGGACGGAAAAAATCATAGGCCACTCTTTGAATGCAAAGGTTACTATCTTTGCCGATGAGTCAAACTATGACTTTATAGATTCCATAAAGAAGGAGCTTGTTACAGTATTCATAGTTTCAGACTTTGAGTTAAAGAAATTTGATGAGGCTTCTGACAAGTATTATGAAGACCCGGATGTAAAGGGATTGAGAGTTGCTATTTCCACGGCATCGGGAGCTAAGTGCGAAAGATGCTGGATGATTAGTGAGACAGTCGGAAAGAATGAAAAACATGCCACTCTTTGCGACAGATGTGCAGAAGTAGTTGGTTGATTTTACGGTTAATTTTACAGGCTAAAAGGTTTATCCTTTTAGCCTGATATAAATACCGAAGGGTGGGCTGATTGAAAGATGATAAAAATAAGCGTCAATTTACAGGACAGGAGCTATCCGATTTATATAAATACCGACTATGCCCAAATAGGCAGATGTGTTCAAAGTGCAAGACTTACAGGCAGAATAGTTTTGATAACCGATACCAATGTAGACAAATGCCAGTCGGAGGAATGTATAAAGGCCTTTTTAGACGAGGGCTACGAAGTGAGTAAATTTGTTATTCCCGCAGGAGAGGAAAACAAGAACCTTGAAACCACGAGGGATATTTACAAGCACCTTCTTGGTTTGAAACTGGACAGAAATGCCACATTGATAGCGTTGGGCGGTGGAGTTGTCGGAGATATAACCGGTTTTGCCGCTGCCACTTTTCTTCGGGGGATAAATTTTGTCCAGATACCCACAACTCTTCTCGCCCAGTCGGACAGCAGTGTGGGCGGAAAAGTGGGAGTTGACTTTGAGGGAAGTAAAAACATTATCGGTTCTTTTTATCAGCCGAAATTTGTATATATCAATGTTAACACATTAAAAACTCTGCCGGACAGGGAACTTAGAGCCGGGCTTGCAGAAGTAGTAAAGCACGGCATAATTCTGGATGATGAATTTTATGAATATATAGACTATAATGTTCACAAGATATTCAACCGTGATGAAGCAGTGCTCCAATATATTGCCAAAAAGAATTGCTCCATCAAGGCATCTGTAGTTGAAAAAGATGAGAAAGAAGGAGATTTGCGGGCAATTTTAAATTTCGGACACACTATAGGGCATGCAATTGAGACGGTAATGGATTTTGCGCTTTTGCACGGTGAATGTGTTTCATTGGGAATGGTGGGTGCCATGAGGATGGCTCAGTATCTTGAGATGATTGATGAATCTCTTGTAAACCGTGTAAAGGGAACTTTGGATAAAATAGGTCTTCCTACAAAGCTTGAAGGCATTGATGTTGACAAGGTGTACAATCAGATGTTTTATGATAAGAAAATTAAAGGAAGAAAGCTTATCTTTATACTTCCGCGGAAAAAAATCGGTGAAGTAATTCAGTGTACTATCGATGATGAGGATTTAATAAAAAGGGTGATTGCCAGCCTTGGTGAATGACAGCAAAGGCTGGCTTTCTTTGTGGGAGTAAAAATTAAATTCGAAATATTAAAAATTAAAATAACAAGAAGCGATGGCAGGAGCTTTCACCATCGCAAGCCAAATAATAAAAAGATTTAAGTTACTTTATCTCCACAGTATTTTGTACTTTTAAGATAAAGTTTGTCGGAATGGGAAAATCAATAATTTAATTTAAGTGTACGCACAATATATATGCGTACACCATACACAATTTTGGAAGGGTACAAGCCAATAAAAATTGAAAATAATTATAAAGTAAAAACTCCAGTGCACAAAGCCCCGGAGCGTTAATGTAAAGTTATTCGAATTCTACCAACCTTATTTTATTATCCTTTGCAAACTTGGTTATTTCCTGTTTGTATTGTTCGAAGTGATCCCAGTCCATAGGCTTTAGAACCAGAATAGGTTTGCTTGAGCCTTTTACGTGTATTTCGATCTTTTCGCTGGTTTTTTTTGAAAAAAGCCTTGTTACAGTGTAATAACCGAATCTGATTTCACTTATCTGGTGATAGTCAAGAAAAACGGGTTTGCCTTTTCTGTCAATTACCGTAATACCAGTCCAGTCCCTGTTACATGCGATTAGTCTGTTGCCATTCATAAAACACTCCTCCCAAATTACCCAAAAAAGCAAGTGAAAATAGTACACATACATTAATAAGAGTTGGTAGCTTTCTATATATAAAAATTATCTGTAATAATTATTTCCCTAAATATAATGCGTATGATGTCATTTCATAAGGGGGATTTATTTTAAATTTTATTCTTCCAATTGTACTCTCAGTAATATATTATATAAGTATATATCATGACGACTCATAAATATTGACAATGCGATTGATTGCGCCCCAAAAAAAATAGAATTGAAATTTTAAATATGAATCGCTACTTGTCAATATTTCAAATTTAAAATATTATTTTTATATTTTGAGTAGCATAATTTATAGTATAATTATATAGCTTAGTACAATTACATTATACCATATTAATGCAACGTTTTATAGTATATTATTAAAATATTTTCAACTTTACAGAGGAGGAGTATAAAATTGGATAAGAATAATGAGAAACTGGTAAAGTGGCTTTTTGAAACAAATGCTGTAAGGGTATGTCCCCAGGACAAGCCTTTCTGGTATACATCGGGAACTATAGGTCCATATTATATAAATACTCATTTTCTTTACGGAAGCGAGGAAAAAGCCAATAAGCTTTTGAAGTTTATAGATGAGGAAAAGGAAAATATTTTAAAGTGTCCGGAGAGAGTTTTAGACCAGACCCTTAAAAATTATGAATCCGACGCCATATATAGGGGACTGATTGATGAAATGTGCGAGTTTATAAAAAGCAATATAGATGTTAACGAAATCGATTATATTTCCGGGGGCGAAAGAAGGGATTGGTTTTTCTCACTGATTATTGCAAAGTTTCTTCAAAAGCCTCATATAACCATATATAAAGATTTGACCACGGTGGTTACAACCGACGGAAAGACTGAGGAACTAAAAAAGTTGGAGGGCGAAAGCGTTCTTCATATTGCAGATTTGATTACTGAAGCTTCAAGCTATGAGAGGGCATGGATTCCTGCAATAAAGAACAATGGCGGCAGAATAAAATGGAGTGTTGTCGTTGTAGACAGAAAGCAGGGCGGCGGTGAGCTGTTAAAATCCTATGATGTAAAGTCATATTCAATGGTTGACATAGATATTAATCTATTTAAAAGAGTTTTGGATATGGGACTTATAAACAGGGAACAGTTTGAAATGATTGAACGATATATTCTTGATCCTAAAGAAGCGATGGCACAGTTTTTAAGGGAGAATCCGCAGTTTATAAAAGAAGCGCTTTCGGCAGATGATAAAACCAGAGAAAGGGCAAAACTTTGCATTGAGAAGGATTTTTACGGCTTGAATATCAAGTTGGATTGAAAAGTATGATTTACTACTTGTTAGAAGGTTTATTTTATGGAGGTTAGTTAAGTTGAGTGCAAACAATAGAAAAAATGTCTGTGTTTCCCCGGAGGAGATGGCAAGACAGCAGCAGTTTATTGACGAAGTTAAGGAATTAAATTATCAAAGAGAAATGCAGACAGGGAAGAAGAAGCTTTATTATATTGCTACTTTCGGCTGCCAGATGAATGAGCATGATTCGGAAAAGCTTGCGGGAATGTTGGCGGAAATGGGCTATGCCGAAACGGACATCATGGAAAACGGTGATTTGATTATTTACAATACATGCTGCGTCAGGGAAAATGCAGAACTTAAGGTTTACGGGCATTTAGGGCCGTTAAAGCATCTTAAAAAAGAAAATCCGGAGCTTTTGATTGCTGTATGCGGTTGTATGATGCAGCAGCCGGAAGTTGTGGAGCATATAAAGAAAACATACAGGCATGTTGACCTGATATTTGGAACGCACAACCTGTACAAGTTTCCCGAGCTTTTGTACAGGGCAATGGATTCTGTGTCCACTGTTATTGATGTCTGGGATTGTGAAGGGCAGATAGCCGAGAATGTGGCAATTGAGAGGAAGGATGGAGTAAAGGCCTGGGTTACGGTCATGTATGGCTGCAACAATTTCTGCTCTTACTGTATTGTGCCTTATGTACGAGGCAGGGAAAGAAGCAGGACGATGAATAACATCTTAGAAGAAGTAAAGACGTTAGGATGTCAAGGGTTTAAGGAGATAACACTTTTAGGGCAAAACGTAAACTCTTATGGAAAAGATATTGGCGATGGTACAAGCTTTGCGCAATTGATACGTGAAGTGAACAAGATTTCGGGAATTGAAAGAATCAGGTTTATGACATCCCATCCGAAGGATTTGTCCGATGATTTGATTTATGCCATGAGGGACTGCGAAAAGGTGTGCGAGCATTTGCATCTTCCGTTTCAGGCAGGAAGCACCAGGGTACTTAAGATGATGAACAGAAAATACACCAAGGAGGACTACATTAATCTTGTGTCAAAGGTCAAGGAAAATATACCGGATATAACCTTGACCACCGATATTATTGTAGGATTTCCCGGCGAGACGGAAGAAGATTTCAAAGACACTTTGGATATTCTTGAAAAGGTCAGGTTTGACAATGCTTATACCTTCCTGTACTCCAAAAGGACCGGTACACCCGCGGCAAAAATGGAGGATCAGGTTCCTGAAGAAGTAAAAAAAGATAGGTTTCAGAGGCTTCTTGCAACTCAAAACAGGATAAGCAAGGAATTAAATGACATATTTTTGGGAAAAACGGTTGAAGTTTTGGTTGAGGGAGTCAGTAAAACAAATGATGAAATTTTCACAGGAAGGACAAGAGGAAACAAAGTTGTTAATTTTCAAGGAGATGCAAGCCTAATTGGGCAGTTGGTGAATGTAAGGATAGATACTGTAAAGACTTGGTCTTTAGAAGGTAGCATAATAAGGTAAAAATAGGATGTTTAGCAATTAAAAAGGGGCAAGAGAATAACGGTACTTTCATTGTGCTTCTCTTGCTTCTTAATTTTTAAAATAAAAAGATAATCTTGCAGGAATTTTTTTAAAGGCCTATACGGCTTTTTTTATTGAGATTGCGTTACAAACAGGAAAATTCCATGGGTATGGCTATTAATTTTGTCAATATTTTATCAAAGTCTATTATCAAAAGAATTATTTAGAAAAATTATATCCCTTCCGATAAAATTCATAGAATCTAGAGTTTACATAAAATCAAAAAAGTGTCAATCAAACAAAAGGTTTATAGAACTTTTTGGCGCTTGGCATTATATGCAGTAATTCATATAATCAAAAAAATTTTTAATTTGTGAAGGGAATGATCAAAAAATGAAAAGGGTATTTAGCTACAAATGGAAGTGTGTGCTTTTATTTGCGGTCACACTTTCATTAATTTTTACTGCTGCATGCGCTAGCAAACCCAAAGCGGAAACAATTACTCCAAATCAGGAAAGTCAGAAGGATACATCAAATCTAGATTCTCAAAAGCAAGCTATCCAAACAGAACAAGGGCAAGAGAAAGAGAAGAGTGAGCAAGCAAACAGGCTTGATAATACAGGCAAGAAAATTGCTTTTGTTACTTTTGCCAATCCAGATTCTCAACAATGGCAAAAGCTTTCCGAGGATGCAGCATTCAGAGTATTGAAAGAAGCGGGTTATGATACTGAGAATACGGAATTTAAGATAATTAAAGAAGACGACACCACGAAAGTTGGAGAAGTAACTAAAGAAATTATGCAATTCAGTCCCGATTTAACATTAGTTATAAATTCTTCTATGGCTATTCCCCTTGCAAAGTCTTTGGAGGGTGCACCATTCCCGGTAGTTGTGCCAACATGCAGAGAAGCGGGAGTAATTGATTCTTCAGGGGTGGCCGCAAAAAATGTTACGGGAGTCAGTTTTACACCGGTTGATATTATGGCTAAAGCTGCCAATCTTGTATCTATTGTGGATCCGTCCATACCCAAAAAGACGGTATTCATAGTTGGTAAATATGCACCTTCTAAATATCCAAAAGAAATGGTAGAAGGTCAGCTGAAAGCTTCAGGGGTTGAGCTTAAAGCCTATGAAGTGCCGGAAACGGAGGAAGAGCTTTATAGTTTGATAGAAAAATATGAAAATGATCCTGAAATAAAATGGGTTATTTATGCAGGTAATTTCGTAAGACTCAAAAACGGTACTATCGGTAATTTGATCGATGCATTAACTTATCTAAGAGAGAATAGCAAAAAAATGAACATTGCTTTAGTTGACACCATGGTTAAAAATGGTGCATTTGGTGGTGTAACGGTTGATTTAACTGCATTGGCAGAACAACAAACGGAAGTTGCAGTAAGGCTCTTAAATGGGGAAGATATTAAAAGTATAAAAATAGAAGACCCTAAAAAAGTTTATATCTATTACAACAAGATGACTGCTGACAGAATAGGCGTAGAGTTACCGCTTCAAGCGATTGAATCAGCTTATAGAGTATATACCGATTACGATGGAAATTATATTGGTAATTAAGATATTTAACTTATGGATAAAAAATGAATATCCTGAATTATTGAAAACTAAAAAGTCATAGTTTGTTTTAAGAAAGCTATGACTTTTTCACCATATTTTTAAAGCTCCAGAATCTTAAAGTAAAAAAATTGATGAGATATTGAAATTCCTGAAAGGAATGAGGATAATGAATCTTAAAAAAATTAAAAACTACATTATGAATAAAATACGCCAATATAAATTTCCGGAGACTTGGGCGGTTTCAAATTCAAAAAAGCCGGACTCAAAAGATTCGTTTGCACCTGATGAAGAAACGGACAAACGAAGATCTAAAATACTGGAAAGCCTCAGCAAATTAACTAATTTTAAATCTCTAAAAACCAAGCTGCTTCTACTTAATACGATAACCATTTCATTTGTTATAGTGGTTATTATGGTATATATGGTTCATGTTTCTAAAAGTAATGCAAAAGAAGATATGGAAAACAGTTTAAAGAACCAGTCAATTGCGGCAGAAATTATCTTAAAGAATGAAATCAGCAATATTGAAAATATAAATATAAACATAGCAAAAAACTCTGCGTTTAAAATGTTGATACAGATGGATTTGAGACAGCAATTGAATCAAAATTTGCAGGAATACATGAATAAATACCCGGAAATAAGCGATATTATTGTCTATAAAGGAGATACTGAAATTTACCGTGCTAATGAAAAAAGCAATGTAAAGATTGACAATACAATTAAGCAAAGAACTGGCTTTATACAAGGAGAGCATATAAACATTTTCAGTATGGAAAATATTGTAGATTCCAATTCTGAAACTATTGGAACAATTGTATTGTTGCATGATATAACTGCTGACAACAACTTGATTAGAGAAATAAGTACCACTCTTGAAACGAATGCGTTTTTATATGAAGGAAATAAACTAATAGCAATGAGTGATGTAAATGGCAATGCGTATGACAATAATGAGGATGTTACCATAGATTTGGAAAGTATCTCAAAAGGCAAAGGATTTCTTGATGATACTCAACGAATGTTTGGTGAAAATTATTATTTATACGGCAAAGAGATTAAAGACTATCAGGGAAAAACCTTGGGAGTATTGTCTGTAGGCGTAACTGACGGAAGTTTAAATAGATTGGTAAATGAAATTAAATTCAACATGATAGCTATCGGTTTGTTATCATTGGCAATAGGATTGCTCTTAGTGTGGATTGTTTCGGTAATTATTTCAAACCCTATAAAAAATTTGGTCAAGAATGTTGAATTGGTTCAAAAGGGAGATCTTACTGTTACTTCGGATTATAAAAGCAATGATGAAGTAGGGGTATTGTCAAATGCTTTTTATGAAATGGTGGATACGCTAAGAGCCATTTTAACGGATATTAATACCAAGTCCCTACTGCTGGCCGGCTCGTCCGAAGAAATAAACAACAGTTGCTCAATATCGGTGGATACCTTTGAAAGCATATCGGTTGCGGCCCAGGACATAGCTCAAGGTAGTAATGAACAGGTGCAATCAGTTGACGAAGCCAAAAAGCAGATAGAAGTAATTTTGGATGATATGGCAAAGATGGCTGATTTATTGGAGGAAGCCAAAGACATATCTCTAAATGCCGGTGAAAGTGCTTCAATGGGGGACAAGTTGGTAACCGAAGCATTAAATCAGATGGATAATATAAACAATAGCATACTGAATTCCAATAAGTGCTTAAAAGACCTGGGGCGTGAATCCGACAGTATATTCAAAATTATCAAAGTTATATCGGATATTGCAAGTCAAACCCATTTGCTGGCTATGAATGCAACAATAGAAGCTGCAAAAGCAGGTGAGGCCGGAAAGGGATTTTCGGTTATAGCCTCGGAAATCAGGAAACTGGCTTTAAAATCAAAAGATTCAACTGTTGAAATAAATAAAATAATTTCGGATATAAAGGCATATATAAATAAAACCATAAATATAGCAGATGCGACAATAACACAATCTGAAAAAGGCATTTCTGTTGTGTCAAACGCTAAAAATACTTTTAATATAATAAATAATAATACTAATGATATTATTGAAAAGGTTAATGAGCTGGTTGTTGCTACTGAAAGGGTTGTTTCCAACAGTAAACTGTTTACAAAATCCTTCTATCAAACTATGGAAGTGGCGGAAAGCACTTCAGCTTCTATTGAGGAAATAGCGGCATCTTTGGAAACCCAAACCGATACTATGGACAAAATTACAAATTCATCGAGCTTATTGGCACAATCGGCAAAAGATATGCATGAATTGGTCGGTAAGTTCAAGATTAATTAATAAATTCGATATTCATTCACCCCGAAATTTCAGTATAAATGAAGTAACAATTAAGAATAGCATATGGTAAAATATTACAAAAACATATTGAAACTAAAACAGGATAAGGATAAAGCGTATTATGAAAAAACACAAGATTTCATTGGTTATTTTTGATATGGACGGTTTGATGTTCGATACCGAAAGAATCGGCGTTGAGGGCTGGCATGAGGCCGGAAAAGCCTTTGGTATTGAAATAAAGCCGGAATTCATGCGGGATGTGGTTGGCATGAATGTAAAAGGTATAGAAAAAGTCTTTCAAAGATATTACGGCAGCAGTTTACCTTTTTATGACATCAGAAATCTGAGGGTAAGGTACGTGCTGGATTATATCGATAAAAACGGTATGCCTGTAAAACCTGGATTGTTTGAGCTTTTGGACTACCTTGACAATAAAGGTATAAAAAAGGCTGTTGCCACATCCACAGAGCGGGCAAGGGCTGAAAAGTATTTAAATGCAGTGGGCATCAAAGAACGTTTCAATGCTATTGTTTGTGGAGATGAGGTAGAATATGGCAAGCCCCAACCCGATATATTTATCGAGGCCGCAAAAAGGACAGGCAGTAAAGCGGAAGAATGTATTGTGCTGGAAGACTCGGCAAACGGCATAAAAGCAGCTTCAAAAGCGAAAATGCTTCCTGTACTTGTTCCGGATATAAGAAGGCCTGATGAAGTTGAAAAATTGGTGTATAGAGAATTAAAATCATTGCATGATGTGATAGGCTTGCTAGAAAGTTTAAATGAGAATTAATCTTTTAAACTAATAAATTCCCTATTGAAAATAGAGGTAAAATATACGATATTATAATTGATTGTATTAAAAATTGCTAAATTATATTTTGGTTAGGAGATGGCTTTAAATGAAGAAATTGATGCTAAGAAGATTGGCTGTTTTTCTTACTGTATTTACGATTCTGTTTTCCCTTTGTACTCTTAATATCTATTCTTCAAGCAAAATAAACGTGTGTGTAAACGGCAAATATTTAAAAATGGATGTGCCGCCCATTATAGAAAACGGAAGAACTTTAGTGCCTATTCGAGGTGTTTTTGAGTCTATTAATGCCTATGTTGATTGGTTGCCAGAATGGCAAACGGTTAATGTTTTAAAGGATGATAAAATAATAACTCTTAGAATCAACACTAATATAGCCTATGTAAACAAAGAGGCGGTAAAGCTTGATGTACCGCCCAGGATCATCGACGGAAGGACGTTGGTGCCGATAAGGTTTATATCTGAAAGTATTGGTGCAGAGGTAGGATGGGATGATGCAACAAAAACCGTTATCATCAATACTGTCAAGAATGTCCCCGAGGATAAAGAGTTTGAGTTTAAAGGAAATGTAAGCACATTAATGGGAGCATCCCTTGAAAATATAATAAAAACTTTTGGCGAGCCGGACCGTATTGATTTGAGCAAATACGGCTTTGATTGGTATATTTATAACAAAGACCTCCCTAATATTTCTTCATTTTTCTCTCGTTTTCTCACTCAATCATAGAAT
>NZ_DAORXT010000004.1:0-6614 GCF_035371925.1 Acetivibrio sp.
AAGGTAGATGAATTAGTTCAGGCACTTGGTATGGAAGGTATCGATAAAAGTAAGGTATCACGGATAAGTCAAGAACTTGATGAACATGTAAACCAGTTTGTAAACCTAAAATTATCACTTAAATATCCATATTTGTGGTTGGATGCTACATTCCCAAAAGTGCGGGAAGGTGGACATGTAGAAAACATGGCATTGGTTGTTGCAGTAGGTGTTAATGAAAATGGTGAACGTGAGATTCTGGGATTTGATGTAGGGCTAACAGAAACCGGCCCTTTCTGGACAGAGTTTTTACGCCGACTTGTAAGCCGTGGATTACATGGAGTTCAACTTGTTATTAGTGATGCTCACGAAGGCTTAAAAAATGCAATTTCAGAAGTTTTAGGAGGTTGTTCGTGGCAAAGGTGTCGTGTGCATTTTATGAGGAATGTATTATGTCAGGTGCCGAGGAAACATCAAGGTATGGTATCAGCAATAGTAAGAACAGTATTTGCCGCACCGGACCAAAAAACAGCTAAGAATCAATTGTATACAGTTGTAGAGCAGTTAAAGTGTAGATTTCCAAGAGCAATGGAGGTACTGGAAAACGGATGTGAAAACGTATTACAATATATGGAGTTTCCACAAGAACATTGGGCACAACTTCATTCCACAAATCCATTAGAACGACTAAACAGGGAAATACGTCGAAGAACAGACGTGGTAAGTATATTCCCTAATCGTCAATCGGTGATTAGATTGGTTGGTTCAATACTAATTGAGCAACATGAGGAATGACAAATTGGCCGAAGATACTTTAGTAAAGAATCAATGAATAAATTGGTAAAGCCAGCAATTACAACATATAGTTTAGCACCGGAAGCATTATTGCACAAATAAAGTTAGCTTGCTTTTTTAGCTGAATCCTGAGGCGATTTTTATTACAATTAAATTAGTTAATATATTCATAAATTATACTTTACAACGAATAAAATTTAGTATAAACTATAATTAAGTCTTTATTTATACAGTTTAAGCACTCTTTTTAAACAGTTTTGTGAATTCTTTAATCTTTTAAAATAATTACATATGAGGTGTGGGGGTACGAGATGCTAGGAGTAGATACAAGAGGTATTGATGAAATACTTTTGGAAATGGGAGTTTTAAAAATAGTTGACCTTAAAAAAGCCTGGGATATTCAGAGGGAAAGTAATAAGAATATTGAGGATGTACTATTAGAACTCGGTCTTGTATCCCAGAAGGACATAATGCATGCCAATGCTGCAAAGATGGGAATATCCTTTGTTGACCTGTCGACTTATAAAATCAGCGATTCCAGTATTCCGTTATTGATTACTCGAAATATAGCAAACAGATACAAGGTCATACCTATCGAAAAAGATAATGGTGTTTTGACAGTTGCAATGAGCGATCCTACGGATATTTTTTGTATTGATGATATACGTCTTGCAACTGCATTGGAAATAAAGCCGGTCCTTGCGGATGTCAAGGAAATTGAAAGACTTATTGTTGAATATTTCGGAGAAGAAAAAAAGCCGCAGACTCCGAAATTGAAGTTGATAAAAAATGAGGAAAACATAAATGAAAATCTCGCAGAAAAGGAAGAAGAGCTCCTTGGAAGAGATATGTATGACAATATAAAGTCCAATGTGGAAGCGTTGGAACCGGAGCTTGAAGTTGCAAGCAAGGGTTATGAACAGGACATACACAATGAAAGCGGTATTTTTAAAGATAAAATAGGAAACATTCTTGTACGTGCGGGAGTTATTACACAGGAGCAGTTGGATAATGCTCTCAGCATCCAGTCCAAATCCGGAGGACTTATCGGTAAAATCATGGTTAAGCAGGGCTACATTGACAGAAAGTCTCTTTACGAATTCCTTCAAAAACAGATGGGAGTTGAGTTCATTGATATTGAAGGAATTGAAATCGATGAAGAAGTCATTAGCTTGGTATCTGCCAATTTAGCGAGAACTCACAAAGTTATTCCTATTGAAAATGTGGACGGTAATTTGAAGGTTGCGATGAGTGACCCGATGAATATTTTTTCAATCGACGACTTAAGACTTACAACCGGTCTTGAGATTATTCCGTGTCTGGCTGACGAAGAACAGATTTTATCGCAGTTGGAAAAATACTATGGTAAAAGTTCCAAGAAGTCCAGTCCGAAAGATATAGAGCAAAAGGTTGCCGATCTTGACGAGGAGTTTAAAAAGGTAAATGAAAAAATTGCGGTTGAAATAACCGAGACCCAAGAGGAAGATACGACCATCGATATTAGCGATCTTGAGAATGCTCCCATTGTCAAGATGGTTAATATTATATTCCAAAAAGCTGTAGCCACACGCGCAAGCGATATTCACATAGAACCCCAGGAAGATTGCGTTGTAGTCAGATACAGAATAGACGGACAATTGATGGAGGTAATGAGACATGACAGGAAGCTGGTTCCGTCAATTGTTGCGAGAATAAAAATTATCAGCGGTCTGAACATTGCAGAAAAGAGAGTGCCTCAGGACGGAAGAATAGCAATAAAAATTGACGATAAGGAATATGACATGCGTGTATCCGTTCTGCCTACAATGTTCGGAGAAAAAATCGTTATAAGAATTGCAGACAAGGAAGGCTTTAATGTTTCGAAGCTTGACTTGGGATTCTTTGAAGATGATTTGGAAAAATTCGATCAGATAATATCAAATCCCCACGGTATCGTTTTGGTTACCGGACCTACCGGAAGCGGTAAGTCGACAACGCTTTATACGGCACTTAAAGAACTGTGCAAGCCGAATGTAAACATACTTACAGTTGAGGACCCTGTTGAAAGTACTATAAAAGGTATAAATCAGGTACAGGTAAATGTAAAAGCAGGTTTGACTTTTGCTTCGGCATTGAGGGCTTTCTTGAGACAAGACCCGGACATAATAATGGTTGGAGAGATCCGTGACGGAGAAACAGCTGAAATAGCGATCAGGGCAGCTATCACGGGACACCTTGTTTTCAGTACATTGCACACCAATGATGCTGCAAGCTCAGTTACAAGAATGATTGATATGGGAATAGAACCGTTCTTGTTGTCCTCGTCTTTGGTTGGCTTGATAGCACAAAGACTTGTAAGAAGACTGTGTCCCGATTGTAAAGAAGCTTTCAAACCAGATATGAATCAGAGAGACATTCTTGACCTGAAAGATGATGAAGATATTACAATTTATCGTGCAAAAGGTTGCGACAAATGTAACAATACCGGTTATAAAGGAAGAATAGCAGTTTATGAAATATTGACGGTTAATAGGGAAATAAAGGAACTGATTTCAAAGAACGTAAGTTCCGATATAATTAAAGACGCTGCTATTAAGATGGGTATGAAGACATTGAGAATGAACTGTACGAGGTTGGTCAAAAACGGTACTACGACCATAGACGAAATGCTTCGTATTGCATATTTCAAGGACTAGAAAAGGGGATGTAACATGGATATAAATGATTTACTTACAAAAACAGTGGAAAATGAGGCGTCCGACCTGCATATTTGTGCGGGGGTGCCACCGATTATAAGGGTTTACGGCGAACTTATGAATCTAAATGAGCCGATATTGACTCCTCATAATTGTGTGCAGCTTGCCAAGCAATGCTTGAGTTCTAGAGCATATGAGCGTTTTCTTGAAGTTGGTGAAGTGGATGCTTCGTACTCTGTTCCGGGAGTTGCAAGATTCAGGGTAAATGTCTTCAAGCAGAGGGGTACTTGTGCGATTGCATTCAGAACAATACCCACAGATGTTCCCGTGATTGAAGACCTTGGACTTCCTGGTTTGGTATATGATCTTTCCTTGAAGCAAAGAGGCCTTATTTTGATAACAGGGCCTACAGGTCATGGAAAATCTACCACACTGGCAGCTATGATTAATTACATAAACAGCAAGAGAAAATGTCATATTGTTACGATTGAAGATCCTATAGAGTTTTTGCACAGACATAACAAAAGTATTATAAATCAAAGGGAGATAGGTGCCGATACAAAATCTTACGCAAATGCGTTGAGGGCTGTTTTAAGAGAGGACCCAGACGTTATACTTATAGGTGAGATGCGTGACCAGGAAACTATTGCAACGGCTCTAACGGCTGCCGAGACAGGACACTTGGTGTTGTCTACTTTGCATACCGTTGGTTCTGCAAAAACCATAGACAGAATTATTGACGTTTTCCCGCCTCATCAACAGGCACAGGTAAGGACTCAGCTTTCCACTGTGCTCATGGGTATCATATCCCAACAGCTTATTAAAAGAGCAAACGGTAAAGGACGTGTATTGGCTACCGAGACCATGGTGTGGACACCTGCTATTGCAAACCTTATTCGTGAAAGCCGTACGCCTCAGATAAACACTTGTATCCAGACGGGTTCACAGTTTGGAATGTATACCATGGACAGCTGCCTTGCAGAGCTCTATAAAGCCGGTGAAATAGATTATGAAAGTGCATGCCAATATTCCGTTGATATGGATAATTTGAGAAAATTAATCTCAAATTAAAAAAAACACTAGCAATTTCATTAAAAATATATTACAATATAAATAAGTAAAAAATTAAGAAATAGATATAAATTGTTAATAAATATTTACTTATTTATCTGGTTTTATTTTTTTGGTGTGTTTTAATATGGGAGGTTGGGTAGATTGATGGCATGTTTGGTTTATGGCTTGGAATCAAGCTTCTTGTATCAATGGATAAGAACCTTCTGCTTATACATATTAAAAATTTAAAATAGATAAGTGCAAAATTGCAGACAATAATTTTTTGGGGGTTTAGGGAATGCCAGTTTACCGCTACAAGGTTAAAAACGACACCGGAAAGTTGTTTACCGGTGAGGCCAAAATGGACAGCGAAGAAGAACTTAGGCGACTGCTTCTGGACAAGGGATATACCCCGGTGGAAATTATAGAAAAGAATGTAATTAACGATATTAGCCAGATTAGTTTGTTCAAGCCGAAGGTAAAAACAAAGGATTTGGCTATATTCTGCAGACAGTTTTCTATAGTATTGGAAGCTGGTGTGCCTATTGCCACTTCGTTGGATGTATTAAGAGAGCAGACCACAAACAGAACCTTGAGAGAGTGTCTTGATGATGTTTATGATAACATACAGAAAGGTATTACCCTCTCAAATGCTATGAGACAGCATCCGAAGATTTTTCCGGAGATGTTAATCAATATGGTTGAGGCGGGCGAAATAAGCGGTCAGCTTGATTTGGTTTTCAAAAGAATGGCAGTTCAGTTTGAAAAGGAAAACAAATTGAATCAAAAAATTAAAGGAGCCCTTACATATCCGATTATAGTATCTGTTGTAGCAGTAGCTGTTATATTGATACTAATGGTCAAAGTTGTGCCGACATTTGTTGAAGTTCTTGATAGTTTTGATGTTGAGATGCCGATTTATACAAAGATATTGATTGCGGTAAGTAACTTTTTCAAATCCTTTTGGTTTATTATCGTGGGGGCATTGCTTGTTATCGGTTCGGCAATAGCATATTTTTCACGAACCTATGAAGGAAAGATATTTTTCGGTACATTGGCAATCAAACTTCCTGTAATTAGAGGAGTTACGAAAAATATTGTAACTGCAAGACTCACAAGGACTTTGGGAACATTGATGTCCAGCGGTGTTCTGCTGATTCAATCGATGGAGGTTGTTCAGAAGGTCTTGGGTAATCAGGTGATAAAAGAAAAAATTGACGGTGTTATCGAGGAAATAAAAAAAGGTAGAGGTCTTACGACACCCCTTGCAGCCTTGAATTATTTTCCGCCAATGGTTATTTCAATGATTCGAATCGGTGAAGAATCAGGTAACCTAGATTTTGCCCTTGACAAATCCGCAGATTTTTATGACGAGGAAGTAGAGGCTTCCTTGGCGATGTTGACAAGTTTTATAGAACCTGTGATCATAATTGTATTGGCTTTGGTTGTCGGCTTTATAGTACTAAGTGTGTTATCGCCGATGCTCAGTATTTACGACCAGATGTCTGTTTAGTTTTTGCTTATGATACGTTTATCTTATTCCAAAAAAGTTTAGGGGGGGATACTGCTAATTTAAATTCTTTTAGGAATAAGATAAAGTATGTAAGCAAGTAAAAGCAATATAAAAATAAAATAAATAAAACAAAAATAGGAGGGTTTTGTATGAAAAAAATGTTAAAGAATCAAAAGGGTTTTTCCTTGGTTGAGCTGCTTATAGTTATTGCAATAATGGGTGTTATTGCAGCTGTAGCGTTCGGTATGTTTGCCGGTGTATTAGGTAACAGCAAGAGACGTGCTGATGAAAGAACTGCAGACCAGATTGCGAAAGCTGTAACTGCTTATATGACTGATTCTGGAGAGAAAGACTTGAGTAAATTAATTGCTGCGGGAGCACTTGCTGATGTCGCTGCTTCTAATGATGTTGAGAAAGTTATAGCCGCATTGCAAATAAAAAATGGAGTTTTAGTTGGCGATAGCTACTATGGTTCTTACTTAACGCCAAAGAAAGGCGATGATGCTAAATATGCTAATTTTGCACCTCAATATGAACAACATGATGGATATGAAATAACTATTTATCCATCTTTATTAAAAGCTGATGCTAAGCCAGTG
>NZ_DAORXT010000004.1:6714-73394 GCF_035371925.1 Acetivibrio sp.
CCTAATCTGTAATGGAAGTTCTTAAAAAATACTATAGAATGTGACTAAAATAATCAAAATCCCGGCTGGCGAAAGCCGGCCGGGATTAGATTTATAACTGATAGAATGTTATAACAAGGTGATTAATTATGCTAAAAAATAACTGTAAGGGCGCGACATTAGTAGAGATGCTGGTTGTAATAGCTTTGATGGGCATAACGGCTCCCATCGTATATGCCATATTTATTGGCGGGCTTAATGATTTTGCCCGGGGATGTAACTTTATTGACCAGCAGTATGATATTCAAGATGTAATACGGCATATAAGACATGATGTTCAAGATGCCAAAACAGTTGAAATATGGACTACCGGCGATGTAGGCACGATGGGAGAAAAGAAGCTTGGCAGCGTGAGTTTTACTGTGAGCCTGCCGGGCGAACCGGAAGTTAAAAAAGAGTGGAAGTTTGAAGATGATTCACTTCAGTTAAGGATTAGTGAGAGCGGTTCAGTCGGTGCATTTGCAAAGGCTGTCGATAATGTTGACATTGACAAGAGTTATTTTGAGTATTATGAAGATGGTGATGTGAAGCAGTTGATTCTTCATATTTTACCGAAGCAAAATGATAAAATTGTAAATAAAGCGGGAAATGTTCAGAAGGAGATAATTACAGAGTATTCTGTTAGATATAAATCGATTGTTGTCAACTAATTTTTAAAAATACATAAGGGGGTAATAAACATGAAAGGCGATATTAACTTACTGCCGGAAGATATAATGTCTACGTCGACATATGAACGGCCAACAAGTTCCGGTTCCGGTGCGTTAAAGTTGGTAAGAGGCTTGATTTTAATATGTGTTGTTGTTGGAGTTTCGTTGGCGGCGCCGTTTGTGTATGTGAAAATGTTGGAGAGCGAACGGGCGCAACTTGAAAATGAGATAAACAGTGAAAAATATAACGAGGTAAAGAGAGTTAATGCAGAGTTGGATTCTATTAACGGTATACTTGCAACAAAAGAAACTATCTTAAATCAAATTGATAATACAAGTTATCCGGTAAATGATGTTGTGGTTGCGATAAGCAATGCTGCACCAGTGGGCTGCAAGTTAACCAATCTCAGATTTAATAATAATAGTGTAGATGTAACGGGTGTAGTTGAAGATAGTCTTGTAGTTGCCGAATTTGTATCTTCTATTCAGAGGTTGAATTTTTTATCTTTAGATAGTGAAGTTAATGTTGATGAGAACAATGTATTTAACATTAAATTGCATGTAGGCAAAAGGGGTGGATGATAATGGGTAAGGACAAAGGTAAGGTGGCACTTTTACTTGTATTGCTGTTGGTTTTGTATGGGGTAGTATATTATCAGTTTATTTGGACGCCTAAATTCAGCCCCCAGATTGAAGATATAAATAATGAAATTGAAGTTCTTCAAGCAAAAAAGCAAAAATTAGATAATGACTTGGCCAACATAGAAACGCTAAAAAGAAATCTTCAGATAAAAACGGTTCAGGATGAGAGGCTTGAATCATATTTACTTAACGACTCCAATGTAACTGACGGATTTGACTATGTTCAGAAGCTTGCAAACCTTTTTAAAAATACTTTGTACAACGTAAAGATTAACAGACCCGTGGAAAGAACAATCGGGACAGCCGATGAGGGCGGTAATGCACAGAAATATTATCAGTTGCAGATTGAGTTTGATGCCACAATGGCTTATGGAGAAATTATGGATCTTGTTGAGTATCTTGAAGGGGGTACAAGAAAAGTCAAGATAACAAGGTTTGAACTGTCACCATTGAGTGAAAGTGAGATGGGTCAACAAGTCCAGCAGACTCCGCAGCCGACTCCGCAAAATACGGCGCAACCTCAATCGGAGGATCAACAGAATTCTGCTGTGAAAGTGGTTTTTGATGATGATGAAGTGTTGAAATTAAGTATGACCATTAATATGTATTCAATGAATCAGGGGAATATAGATAAAATCTACAATTTCAGCCAACAGAATTTCCAAAGATATTATGAGGGAGACAATGTTTTTTTTGACAATGCCGGAATAGCACTTAATTCCGGGGCAGGAAGCGAAAATGTAAGTGCAGATGGAGGTGGTGGCGCATCTGGCGGCGGTACGGATACAGTTGCAGTAAACAGTAAAGCAAAGCCCTTCGGAGGGGATTTGGGTATATATATGCAAAGCTTTCTCACGGGAGGGCAAAATTTTTGTACTTATGACAATACAACCAATAAAATGATAAATTTTAAGACAAAGATTACTCCAAAGGTGACAATGACATTTAATGGAGATACTGTTGATATAAATGTAGTGGGTAATGCAGGCAATACTTACAATATGACCGGACGGGTGTCGAAGGATACTGTGGAGATGCACATTGTACTAAATTACAATTTGAATCCTATTGAGAATAAGGATTTGGGAGTGAATCTTCAGATTATCAACAACTCGGATAAGAAAATAAACATTAATTTGTTTGACCAGGTAAGGAGAGCAAAAATAACCGACAGAAATGGAAACAGCATTTACAGCACCAGTTCAACTGAAAAGGTTACTATTGTGTAGTTAATAGTGGAACAAAAAGGGTTAGGGCATATAAGGTGATTGATTATGATTAAATTATTTGCAAACTTAAAAAACAATAAAGGTATGACACTGGTAGAGGTCGTTATAGCGCTTGCTTTGTTGGGTATTTTGGTTGTTCCGATAACCGTAGGTTTTATGAACTCATTAATGGTGTCGAAGCTTATTGAGCAGCAGACAGAAGTAAATGCTGTCAGTGAAGTAGTCAAGGATCATGTATCTGAGGCTTTGATTGAGCGAAGTTATCCTCTCGTGCTGCTTGAGCCTGCACCAACAGGTTCTGATTGGTCTTTAAGAGAATTTATTGTTGCTGCAAAATCAACACCTGAAGAGGAAAAGAAATCTCCGAATCTTGCAGTAGTTTATTCTTCAGGTGCAAAAAATGAAAAATATTTTTATACCGTAACTTATAAGCATAACAGTTGCTATGATCCGAATTATCCGTATACTTACCATGTAATAGTGAATATTTTAACTAAAAATGCTAAAGGTGATATAAAGACATTAAATACTTTTAAAATTGCTGCCAATTTGGACAGTACACTTTAGCTTGCTGTAAAATCGCAAATAACATTGCTTATGTTGATATAGATGTTATTTTTTTGTAATGGGGGTGCTTAGAATATGTTTAGGGCCTTAAAAAAAGAACGTGGAGCTGCTCTTATAACGGTAGTAATTATTGCTGCAATTCTTACGACCCTATCTGTAGTTCTTTTGAACTCTGCCATTCAGGGGTTGACATTATCTAAACGTCAAAAGAATATCAAGCTTACATATTTTGCTGGCCAATCTGCCATAGAAAAATGGTTTAACATAATACAAAAGGAATCTGAAAATGCAGATATAGGTGCGGATTTTAACGATGAAGTAACAAGTGCTAATGTTAAAAACTATGCAGAAAAGGTTATTTCCAAAGTAGAGACGAAATTGAAAGATATAGAGTATATCGATGTTACTTCAAAGGCGGCGACCGTTGCCGGACTTTCGGGAGATGATTACTCAAAGATAAAACTTGAGTCAATAAAAATTATAGGGACACCTGAGCTGTTGGCGGGAGGCAAACAGGTAAAAGTTAGGATTGGTATTCAGGCGAAAGCTTCTTTTGATAATCCAGACACTCCTTACGGAAGTACCACTCAGCCATTGTATGCAGAGAGGGATTTTATATTTGAGGTTCCTCAAAACGGCTTTAAGCTGACTTTTGCTATTGCCACTGCAGGGGACTTGTATACAAGCACAAGAGATTATGTTGACGGAATTATAGAAGCCGAGGTGTCCGGATTTAATGCCGATATTAAAGGAGATGTGTCCGCTTTCGGTACTTTTGCGAAGGATACACTTTGGCCTGAGCAGTTCTATTACGGCGGAATAATGGCAATGCACGGGGCTAAAATGGATATCAAGGGAAATGCCTATTCGAGGGCGTTTATTAGGACAGGACCGTATAGAGGTGTTTCTGAAAAAGATGTTACCTTTGCAGACAGAAGTCAGATAAATGTATATCGTGACGCAGTAGCCCAGTGTATACAGGTTTTTGGTAATCAAAACATAATTTCTGTTTTTAAAAATGCATATACCTTTGACGATATAGAAATGAACGGAGAAGATTCAATAATTGCAATAAACGGCAGTGCTGTAGGTTTGTCTCATTATTTTGAAACCAGAAACCATGATGCCTTAAGTGCTATTATAAGCAGTGCTCCGATACACAATCTGTTGTCCGAAGGATCATTGCGATCCACCATAGCAGTAAACGGTGACGTTATTATTCCGGGTGGAACTTTCAGAGTTGACGACAATGGTGTATTTACCGGACTTTTGGAAGATGCATCCGTATTTTGGTATGAAGATGCCAACGGCATAAAAATACCGTTTTACAAGATGTATTCGTGGAGTGAAGACGATATAGACGACCCCGACAAATACCATACAGAGTTGAGAAAGAGGCTTGGAACCTTATCAAGCTACTCTTTGACCGGTCCCTTTAACTTGTTTCAGGTTTGGCCCAGTAAAGAGCCGACAACAACTGATATTGAAACTGGTGGAGGATTGGCGAATTATGTTCTTAATGAACTTGTAGGCAATATAAAGTTGGTATGGGGCAAGAAGGAAGCTCCAACAGAGATTGCCACACCCACTGCAATATCCGGGGCATGGTCATACGAGTTGGCGGCAAACTGGGGTTATTATGCGGCTCCTTTAGCTGAGTACGGTGCTGTTGGAGTAAAAGGACTTGATTATATAAAACGTGAAAAGTTTGCCATTGAGAACATATATAAAAAAGACAGCTTCGGAAAAATAGTGGGATTAAAATTTGACAGCAGTATTTGGGATGATGTTCCGTCAATTGGCAGCACTCCATATAATTCATATACACAGAGTGTTTTCTCCAAGCTGGATACTACAGGAGTGATTGGTGATCCTGACAATATTAAAAACAATCTTTTGGATTATACTCAATTACTTGCGAGCAGAAAATATCCTTCCGGCGGAAGTGAATGGGATATTTCGGGAGAACACGGCATTAGCAAGTTGCTAAAAGAGGCAAAAAGTAAATTTAGCGCATTTGCGGTTCAGGAAGAAGCAAAGGATTATTATATTCCGGTGAACCCGGCTCTTAGCGGCGGTAAATATAATTTGACTTATTTTGATTCTGAGATATACACCAAATGTGCAGAAAGTAGAACAAAGGGAGGCTTTGATGAGGATACAGAGTACTTCTTGGTGTTTAATGAAGACCCAGAAATTGATCTGGTTATAGACGGCGTATTCAACGGTATAATACTCACTGCAGGTTCCGTCGTATTAAACGGCGGTGCTGACATAAGGGGTGCGATAATCAGCGCCGGAGGTGGAACATGGGCGGATGGAGAGTTCCGGCCCAAGCTTGCCAGACTGGATAGATATATCGTTCAGGCGGTTAAACTTGACCATGGCGAATATGCGGGAGTTAAGATGGTGCCGGCATCTGCTGCCGATTCGGGTACTGTGAAAGTAGATTTTTATCTTGGACTTACGGATGAGACAGATATCATAGGAAGAGGCGGAAATCCATATTTAAACTTGGCAGCCAGGAATAATCTCCTTAGGAAATTTGAAGAGCATAAAATTTATTTATATACTATATTTTAATAAATCATGGGGTGGAGCTTATGAATAAAAACTTGAAGATATTTGCAGTTTCAACTTTAATTACAGCAACAATTTTCACTACCGGTTGTTCGGTGTTGTTCAACAAGCCGCCGGCGACCGAACCTGAGCCGCCAAAGATTGAGACACCGGATACAAGTGCTGAGGAGGATAAAAGGGTTCAGGAGTTTATGACAGAGTACTTTGGTGCTTTGTTCGGTCAAACTGTGGAGAGCTATAAAAACAACCTTTTGACTGGTGAAATTCCTTCGAGCATTAAAGGCTATATTGCAGAAAGGACAATTAAAGAGGGAGATAAAAACCCCGAAATAAGTATTCATCTTCCAAGAGTTGTTGAAATTAACGGAATGTCATTGTTAAATTATGAAATACTTAAAGATGCCGAAAATAAGACTGTTATCGAATCTAATTTCATCGGTAAAAACGGCGATGCTTATCTTTACTATGTAAAGGTAGGCCTTAAAGCCAAGGGATTGCCAAACAGCTTGTTTTACAATTATTATGCATTGAATAATGAAACCAATGTTTATGAGAAAATAAAGGAAAATGGCACAGATAAAGTAGTTCCGGAAGAAGACTATGATTATATAAAGGTTACGGCAAAATATGATGTTGAGGTTGTAAAAGACGGAGACGGCTATAAAGTGCTGACTCAGAGAGAGGCTGATTATAAATCGCCCCTTTCAAAGAGGATTTCAAAACTGAACAATGATTTTATGGAGAAGAGACCGTATCTTGACGAGAATATTCCGGAGCAAAAACAGCAATTGGACAATGAAAAGGCATTGCTTGAGCAGTTCTTTAATAATTTGCTGGTGCTCGACAAGGAAAGAATGACTCTTTTAAAAGCCGAGTGGCAAAAAGGATATACGGAATTTATGGAATTTTTGACCCAGTTGGGGATAAGCAAGGTAAACGGCAATGAAATATTGTTCACCGACGCAACTTATACGGAAAAATTCAATATTATGTCCTTCCCGCTGCAGGTTAATATGGAGAGGTTGGAAAGTATCGAAAATATTAATATTGTTCAACATCCTGCCTATACCGAAAAGAACAAGATATATTTTATATCCTTTGATGCTTCGATAGCAAAGGCAAACGGAATGGTTGGCAGCAAGACAGTTTATAAATACGATTATACGGTATCACTGAAGAATAAAAACAACAAGCTTATGATTGACGGAATCAAACTTAACGAATTCTATCAAAACAATAGCAATAATTAATAATACCAATTGAGTTTACGGATGTTTCTCATAAAAAGTTCTGCATAAAAAATATGCAGGACTTTTTTATTGAGTATAATATTTTTCGTCTTAAAAATAATACTAATAGTATTAATTTATACATACCAAGGATGTGGTGATTTGATAGAGGAAAACAAGGTTACGGTTGGAAGAGCTTCAATTGATGAAGATGTGAACACCGGAAATGAAAAAAAGCCTGAATTCGAGGAAATAAAGGAATTGGGAAAAGCGTCCATATCAACCTCCAAGGGAAATATCCACTGTCTTACGGTCATAGGGCAGATAGAGGGGCATATGGTGCTGCCTCCCCAAAACAAGACAACAAAGTATGAGCACGTGATACCGCAGCTTGTGGCGATTGAAGAGAGCGAAGAGATTGACGGTCTGCTGCTTGTTTTAAACACCGTCGGAGGAGATGTTGAGGCCGGACTTGCTATCGCAGAAATGATTGCAAGTATGTCAAAGCCTACAGTTTCACTTGTATTGGGAGGAGGACACAGTATAGGCGTACCGATGGCGGTATCAACCAAGTATTCTTTTATTGCTCCGTCCGCGACAATGACGATACATCCCATAAGACTCAACGGTATGGTTATTGGAGTACCGCAGACTTACGAGTATTTTGACAGAATGCAGGACAGAGTGGTGCAGTTTGTGACCAAGAATTCAAAAATATCGAAGGAAAACTTCCGGGAGCTCATGCTAAAGACCGGAGAGCTTGCCAATGATGTGGGTACCGTATTGTTTGGCGAAGAAGCCGTTCAACACGGACTTATTGATGAAACAGGTGGACTTAAGGACGCATTGAAAAAGCTATATGAATTGATAGAGGAGAAGAAAAAGAGCAAGCTTAATATTTCTGGAGAGAATGAAAAAATGCCGGAGGGATTGCAATGATATTGTATTCGATAGTACCGACGGAAATTGTATTTGGAAATTTTGGAGTGTGCGAAAATCAAAACTATATTGAAGTGGATTATTCCGGAGAGAGGGTTGTTGTTATGCCTCTTTCAAACAACCGGTATATGATAAGCAGGGTTATAAGCACCTCTCCAAAAGCTTTTTTAAACCCGAAGTTAATGCCTGGAAATATAATTACCGGACATTTTTAAAGTTTTGGCTTCCAATGTTATATTTTCAAATGTTTTATTCTGTTGCAAAATTTTTATGGGCAATTCTGGCTTTGATTTGTTTGCAGCAAGGCTTTGGTTATGTTATATTAAGTATAGCTTGTATTATTTCGTTTGACAGCTAAAGAGGGTAATTTGTGGGGGTGTCAAGTTGAAAGCAAAGAAAGCACAAAAGAAAAAGCAAACCAAAAAGAAAAACGGTATAGGAAAATATAACAACGAAATAATAGGAATTATGATGCTGGCACTGGGGACGCTGGCTTTGTTCAGCCTTTTTGCGGAGGATTCCATAGGCATATCCGGCACCTTTGTCAAAAGCGTGATTTTAGGACTTATGGGATGGCTGGGGTATGTTGTACCTCCGTTTATAATTTTTTATTCAATACTTGTGATATTTAAGAAGAACAGCGAGAAGGCAAAATCAAAAATCACTTATATATTTGTTCTGATACTTATAATGACTGCAATGGTTCAGACACTATTTTACAATGAAAAGGATTATATAAACAAAGGAACTGTTGAATGCATCAAAAAGTTTTTTAATGACGGAGTCGCCATGCAGGGCGGGGGTGTACTGGGAGGAATTATCAGCATACCCTTTTTGCTGCTGTTTAAAAATCTCGGTACAATAATTATTCTTACCACCATCGCATTGATTGATATTATTATTATCACGGATATATCAATAGCAGGTGTGATTTTGAGGGTAAAGAATGATGTTATGGCAATAGTTTCTAAGGTGGAGAACAGGCTTAGAGTAACGAATAGTGAGCTAAAAGAGAAAATGAGGGAAGAAGATGAAGCAGAGGCTGAAGCGGAGCCCGATATTGATATTGTGATGAATGGCAAAAAGCTTCCTAAAATCTTAAATTTCAAAGAAAGGAAAGCTGCCAAGGAGAGCAAGAGCAACAAGGCAGAAGATTCAAGTCATTCGGAAAAGCCTGATGATACTGAAAAAGCAGTGTCAAAAGTCAAGGAAGTCGAGCCTGAAGCTGAAGAAGTGGATTTCATTGTACAGGATTTAAAGAAAAATGACGCTTCAGAGTCCAAGGTTGAAGAGATGGCAGAAAGTGTAAATAAAGAAATCTCGTTAAATACGCAAGACAATGTGGAATACAGGTATCCTCATACCGGGCTTTTGGACGACAACAAGATAAGTTCGGGAAATGCGGAAAACTATAGAAGTGCTGCCCTAAAAGGTGCAAAGAAGCTTGAAGAAACCTTAAAAAGCTTTGGTGTTGACGCAAAGGTTGTAAATGTCAGCATGGGTCCTGCAGTTACCCGTTACGAGCTTCAACCCAGTCCCGGTGTCAAGGTCAGCAAAATTGTAAGCCTTTCGGACGATATTTCCTTAAACCTTGCGGCATCGGGAGTAAGAATAGAGGCTCCGATTCCGGGCAAGGCTGCTGTTGGTATCGAGGTTCCCAACAAGGAAGTGGTGCCGGTATTTTTAAAGGATGTTTTGGATTCCAAGGAATTTAAGGACTATGACTCAAAGCTGGCTTTTGCTTTGGGAAAGGATATATCCGGGCAGAATGTGGTGGCGGATATTGCCAAGATGCCCCACCTTCTCGTTGCCGGTGCTACCGGTTCGGGAAAGAGTGTGTGCATCAACAGTCTTATTGTAAGTCTCCTCTTCAAAGCTTCGCCCAATGAGGTAAAGCTTCTGATGGTGGACCCCAAAGTGGTTGAGCTTGGTATATACAACGGTATTCCCCACCTTCTCATACCTGTTGTGACAGACCCGAAGAAGGCTGCCGGAGCGTTGAACTGGGCTGTGCAGGAGATGGTAAACAGGTACAAGCTGTTTGCTGACAGGGGAGTCAGGGATATTAAGGGCTATAATGCGCTGCTTGCCAAAAACGGAGAGACTGAGCTTTTGCCGCAGATTGTTATAATAATCGATGAGCTGGCAGATTTGATGATGGTTGCTCCAAATGATGTTGAAGATGCCATTTGCAGACTTGCCCAGATGGCAAGGGCGGCGGGTATGCATCTTGTAATAGCTACCCAAAGACCTTCGGTGGATGTAATTACCGGTGTAATCAAGGCCAACATACCTTCCAGGATTGCTTTTGCAGTGTCCTCTCAAGTGGATTCCAGAACCATAATTGACATGGCCGGTGCGGAAAAGCTTTTAGGAAAAGGAGATATGCTCTTTTATCCTGTGGGCGCGGCCAAGCCTATAAGAGTCAAGGGAGCTTTTGTATCCGACGGCGAGGTCGAGCGGGTTGTAGAGTATATAAAATCTCAGGGAAATGCAGAATATAATGAGGATATTATTGAGGAAATAAACAGTGAAAAGGAAAGCCGGGAGAGCGATCCGGGAGACAATGATGAGCTTTTGCCTCAGGCGATAGAGCTTGTGGTTGACGCAGGGCAGGCATCGGTATCCCTGATACAGAGAAAGTTCAAGGTGGGATATGCCCGGGCGGCAAGGATAGTTGACCAGATGGAGGCCAGGGGAATTGTCGGTCCTTTTGAGGGCAGCAAACCGAGGCAGGTGCTTATAACCAAGCAGCAGCTGCAGGAAATGAACATGAAAAGTGCAGAATAGCATGATAACTGTAGAATAGTATGATTATTACAGAGTAGTGTAAATTACAAAATAGTGTAATAATTACGGGAAAGTATCATGATTTGGGAGTGTAGCAATGGCTTTTTTACCTGTGACAAGAGAAGATATGATAAAGAGAGGCTGGGATGAGCTGGATTTTCTCTATATCAGCGGTGATGCATATATGGACCATCCCAGCTTTGGGCATGCAATAATAACGAGAGTTTTGGAGAGTGAAGGATATAGAGTGGGAATTGTTGCCCAGCCGGACTGGAGGAAAGATGATGACTTTTTGGCATTGGGAAAACCTCGGTTGGCTGTACTGATATCCTCTGGGGTAATAGACTCCATGGTAAATCATTATACTGCAAGTAAAAAGCCTAGAAGTGAGGATTTGTACAGTCCGGGGGGAAAGAGCCATAGACGTCCGGACAGGGCGGTGATTGTATATACCAACAAGGCAAAGCAGCTTTTTAAGGATGTACCGGTGATTATCGGCGGAATTGAGGCCAGCCTAAGGAGGTTTGCCCATTATGATTATTGGGATGACAAGGTCAGACGATCTATTCTGGTTGATTCGAGAGCTGACCTTTTAGTTTATGGAATGGGAGAAAAACCGATACTTGAGATTGCCCGGTACCTTTCCATGGGAGTGCCTATAAGCAAGATTCAAAATGTAAGGGGCACGGTTTTTTTGGCAAAGAAGGAAGACATGAAAGGGGAATTAAGGAAGTTTATTGACAAAGAAGAAGACAAGCCAAAGAATGGCTATATTCTGCTGCCTTCATTTGAAGATGTGGCGGAAAGCAAAAGAAAATATGCCGAGGCTTTTATGATTCAGTACAATGAGCAGGACCCTTACAGCGGAAATGTTCTTGTGCAGCAGCACGGTGACCGTTTTATAGTTCAAAATCCACCCTCTTTCCCTCTTTCAGAAAAGGAAATGGACAGGATATATTCTCTTCCATATGAGAGGACCTATCATCCCTCCTATGAGAAGGAAGGGGGCGTGCCTGCAATAGAAGAGGTGGAGTTTAGCATAACGAGTCACAGGGGCTGTTATGGGGGCTGTTCTTTTTGTGCGCTCAATTTCCATCAGGGAAGGATTATTCAAAAGCGCAGCCAAGCTTCAATAATAAATGAGGCTCGAAAACTTACATGGCTTCCGGGCTTTAAGGGCTATATTCACGATGTGGGAGGCCCTACGGCCAATTTCAGGTCCAAGGCATGCAAAAAACAGGAATCCTCTGGTGCGTGCAAAGAAAGGCAGTGCCTTTATCCCAAGCCATGTAAAAACCTTATAGTTGACCACAGCGAATATTTGGAGCTTTTAAGAAAACTTCGGGAAATACCGGAAATAAAAAAGGTTTTTATTCGTTCGGGTATAAGATATGATTATCTGATATTGGATAAAAATGATGATTTCTTTGTCGAGCTTTGCGAGCATCATGTAAGCGGGCAGCTTAAAGTTGCACCGGAGCATGTGGTGGATCGTGTGCTTGAAAAGATGGGAAAGCCTCAAAGGGAGGTGTATGACAGATTTGTCAAAAAGTTTTACGAGATAAACAAGAAAATAGGAAAGGAGCAATACCTTGTCCCGTATATGATTTCCAGCCATCCGGGAAGCGACCTTAATGCGGCTGTAGAGCTTGCCGAATATATCAGGGATATGAACTATACTCCCCAACAGGTGCAGGATTTTTATCCTACTCCCGGTACGTTGTCCACCTGTATGTTTTATACGGAATTGGACCCGAGGACAATGAAAAAGGTGTATGTTCCGAAGACGGCAAAGGAAAAAGCAATGCAAAGGGCTCTTTTGCAATTTAGAAGGAAGGAAAACTACCCTCTGGTGTATGAGGCTTTAAAACTTGCCCATAGGGAGGATTTAATCGGTTACGGCAAGAAATGCCTTATAAGGCCTCCAATAAATCCTTCGAAAAACAATTTGAGAAAAGACAACGTGAAAGCAAAATCAAAAAAGGCCGGAAAAAGCAGGAGGAAGAATTCAAGATAAGCTGAAAGAATTTGACAAGTTAATGATAATAAAATAAAATTATAAGGTTGAAAAAATTCTGGCGAAAGCTATTTTAATAACAAATTGTTTTAGAAAGGTTGGTTAAAATGGAGGCTAAAGTATTAAACGGTAAAGAATTGTCAGCAAAAATAAAGGGAGAGCTAAAGATTGAGGTCGATGAGCTAAAAAAGAGCAGTATTAATCCGGGGTTGGCCGTAATAATTGTGGGCAACGACCCTGCATCAAGAGTGTATGTAAATTCAAAGAAAAAGGCCTGTGCCGAAATAGGAATCGAGTCCTTTGAATATGCCCTCGATGAAAATACAAGCGAACAGGAGTTGATTGACCTCATACATAAACTGAACAAGGATGACAAGGTTAGCGGAATACTTGTTCAATTGCCGCTGCCGAAGCATATTGATGAAGAAAAGGTCATTTATGCCATAGATCCGTCAAAGGATGTGGATGCTTTTCATCCGGTAAATGTGGGGAAGCTTATGATTGGAAATCCAGATTTTCTTCCGTGTACGCCTGCAGGTGTAATGGAGCTGATAAAGGAAAGCGGTATTGAGATTTCCGGAAAAGAATGTGTTGTTGTGGGAAGAAGCAACATTGTAGGAAAGCCCATGTCAATGCTTTTGCTGGCGAAAAACGGTACTGTGACTGTGTGCCATTCAAAGACACAAAATATTGATGAAGTGTGCAAAAGAGCCGATATACTTGTTGTGGCTGTCGGCAGACCCGAATTCATAAAGGGAAGCAGTATAAAGCCCGGTGCAGTGGTGATTGACGTTGGGATTAATCGTTTGGAAGATAAAAAGCTTGTGGGGGATGTGGAGTATGAATCGGCAAGCCGTGTGGCATCGGCTATAACTCCTGTGCCCGGCGGTGTCGGTCCCATGACTATTGCAATGCTTATGAAAAATACTGTAAATGCCGCAAAGCTTCAGGCAAAAATAAAAGGATAAGAGTTTTAGGATACAAATGGGAAATAGTGTTTAAAGCCCAAAAGCTTGGGGTATAAATGCAAATAAAGAGGAAGGCAGGTTGAAAGTGTGGAGCAAAGTGCCCTTTCGAAATACCGTAGCGATATTGAAAATTTCAAACGCAGATACGAGAGAGCAAAGATATTCTACTACAACCAGAAAGGCAAGATGGATCAGCTTATTGAGCAAAAAGCTTTATTGGAGACGCAGCTTGACAAAGCTCTTAACAACATAGATGTTCTAGAAAAGGTGAGACTGCTTCTTCAAAAAGTATCCGAATATGCAAGAGAGCAATCAAGGGCACAGATTGAGTCACTGGTTACCCACTGCCTTCAATACATATTCGACTCAAATATTGAGTTTAAAATTGAAATAAATGAGGTAAGAGGAAGGCCCGAGGCAGAGTTTTATGTGGTGAGCAACTTTGGAGGGACACTGATAAAGACAAAGCCGCAGGAAGCAAGGGGCGGAGGGGTAATTGATATAATTTCCCTTGCTGTAAGGATTGCCATGCTGGAATGCAGTAACTTGGAAATTAAAGGTCCGATTATTTTGGATGAGCCTGCCAAGCATGTAAGCGATGATTATATTACCCAGGTGGCTGAGTTTTTGAAGCAGACTGTGAATGTGTTCCAAAGACAGGTAATAATGGTAACACACAACAGACATCTTAGCGAAATGGCAGATAAGTGGTATCGTGTTGAAATGGTAGATGGACTAAGCTTTGTTACCGGTAATGAAAGCTAACTGGGCTAATTGATTCTTGACATAAAATTTAAAAAAGATTAAAATGAAAAAGTACCTAAATAGTGTATATGGATTTTGAATAATTGGAATCTGACCATTGAAAACTGAATAAGGAGGTGTGTGCTATAGCTTATTTTGTTGGATTTCTAATAGGTGTAGTAATTGCAATAATTGCTTCAATTATTGCTTCAGTAATAAGTTACCGAAAAGGTATAGAATTTAGAAAAAGAAAAGCAGAAGCTGAAATTGGCAGCGCCGAACAAGAAGCTGAGAGAATAATCAGCGAGGCACAAAAAATTGCCGAAGCTGAAATTGGCAGCGCCGAACAAGAAGCTGAGAGAATAATCAGCGAGGCACAAAAAATTGCCGAAGCTAAAAAAAGGGAAGTGCTGCTTGAGGCAAAAGAAGAAATTCACAAAAGCAGGTTAGAGCTTGACAGAGAAAACAAGGACAGAAGAAACGAAATCCAGCGTCTTGAACGAAGACTTGTTCAAAAGGAAGAGGCTCTTGACAGAAAAGTCGAATCCTTGGAGCAAAAAGAAGAAGTTCTCAATAAAAAGTCAAAGGAAATTCAAGAACTTTATGATCAGACACTGGAGACACAGAAGCAGCAGATAGCTGAACTTGAAAGAATATCAGGGCTGTCTGCGGATGAGGCAAAGGAAGTTCTTCTGAAGAATGTGGAAAGTGAAGTAAGACATGAAATGGCAATCCTAATCAAGGAGATTGAGGCAAAGGCTAAAGAAGAGGCAGATACCAGAGCAAAGAATATAGTCGCTATGGCTATTCAAAAATGTGCGGCTGATCATGTGTCTGAAGTTACCGTTTCTGTTGTTCCACTTCCAAATGATGAAATGAAGGGTAGAATAATAGGCCGAGAGGGAAGAAATATCAGGACCCTCGAAACATTGACGGGAATCGACCTTATTATTGATGACACGCCTGAAGCCGTTATCCTTTCCGGATTTGATCCAATAAGGAGAGAAGTGGCAAGGATTACTCTCGAAAAGCTCATTCTTGACGGGAGAATTCATCCTGCAAGAATTGAGGAAATGGTTGAAAAAGCCAAGAAAGAGGTTGAAAACACCATCCGTCAGGAAGGTGAAAATGCAACATTTGATACGGGAGTTCACGGATTGCATCCGGAGATTGTCAGATTGCTTGGTAAGCTTAAGTTTAGAACAAGCTATGGTCAAAATGTTTTGAACCATTCCATTGAAGTGGCTCATTTGGCAGGTTTAATGGCGGCAGAGCTTGGAGTGGACGTCAATCTTGCAAAAAGAGCAGGCTTGCTACACGATATCGGCAAGGCTGTGGACCATGAAGTTGAAGGCTCACACGTTACGATTGGAGCAGACATTGCCAAGAAGTATAAAGAAAGCAATGAAGTTGTCAATGCAATTGCATCGCACCATGGAGATGTGGAAGCCACTTCCGTTATAGCAGTACTTGTACAAGCTGCAGATTCTATTTCGGCCGCAAGGCCTGGAGCAAGAAGAGAAACTCTTGAATCGTATATCAAGAGGTTGGAAAAGTTGGAGGAAATAGCAAATTCCTTCGAAGGTGTGGATAAGTGCTTTGCTATTCAGGCAGGTAGAGAAGTTCGTATTATGGTAAAACCCGAGGATGTATCGGATGCAGATATTTCATTAATTGCAAGAGATATTGTGAAAAGGATTGAAAATGAGCTTGATTATCCCGGACAGATAAAAGTAAATGTTATCAGGGAGACCAGGTTTATCGAATATGCAAAATAGATTTCCGATATTTTCTGCACAAAAAGCGTGAGTTCACGCTTTTTGTGTTATTTAAGAGTTTATCGGTAATAGAATAATAATTGAGTACATATTTGCGTTGCCATACGTTAGAAATGGAGGATATGATTTGAAAATTCTATTTGTTGGAGACATTTTTGGCAATCCCGGCAGAAAAGCAGCAAAGGAAATGGTACAAAAACTGAAAAAGGAGAGGCAGATAGATTTTTGCATTGCCAATGGTGAAAACGCAGCAGGCGGAAGCGGAATAACCTATGTGGTAGCCCAGGAGTTGTATAAATACGGAATTGATGCAATAACGTTGGGAAATCATACATGGTCAAAAAAGGAAGTAATGAATTTTATTGATTCCGACAACAACATTGTAAGGCCGGCAAACTACCCGCCTGAGCTTCCGGGAAAAGGCTCAACTATTATATCGGGAGAAAACGGCAAAGTGGGCATTTTAAACCTTATGGGAAGAGTATACATGGACAGTATAGACTGTCCGTTCAAGGCGGCAGAAAGAGAATTGGAGTATTTGAAGAGCAATTGCAAAATAGTTGTTGTTGATATGCATGCAGAGGCCACATCGGAAAAGTGTGCCTTAGCATGGTATCTCGACGGCAGAGTCAGCTGTGTGTTGGGCACTCATACCCATGTTCAGACCGCTGACGAAAGAATTTTGCCATTTGGTACTGCTTTTATTTCCGATGTTGGAATGACCGGGCCCTATGAAGGTATTATAGGGGTAAACAGAGAGATTGTAATTCAGAAATTCTTAACGCATATGCCGGCAAGGTTTGAGGTTGCTACCGGACGGGTTCAGTTTAATGCTGTATATCTGGAGATTGATGAAAAAACAGGGAAAACGATTAATATAGAAAGAATACATCAGATACTTGACGTATGATTTGTGATTTGTGCTAAAGCATTACTAATTATTGACTGAAAAAAGAGGATTTTCTGATTTTATGTAGAATTATAATAATTATAACTTGTCAACCTAACTTGGTTTTACGGCGCGGTTTTTGAATGTAAAAAAAGGGGGTAAGAAAAACCATGAGTATTTTAAAGGTTTCAGCAAAATCCAATCCAAATTCCATAGCAGGTGCGTTAGCGGGTTTTGTGCGGGAAAGCGGTACGGTTGAAATTCAGGCAATAGGTGCCGGAGCGTTGAATCAAGCGATAAAGGCGATAGCTATAGCAAGAGGTTTTGTTGCCCCATCGGGAATTGAACTGATTTGTATCCCGGCTTTTACCGATGTTGAAATTGATGGAGTTGAAAAAACAGCAATAAAGCTTATTGTAGAGCCGAGAAGGAGATAATGTCTTTTAGATTGGATAGATATTATCTTTGAATAAATGATGCTGCCCATAAAAAGGGCAGTTTTTTTATGGAGTTTTTGCGCAAGCTGAGCTGACTTACGTTTACTTTCAAACCATAATACGCAGAAAGTGTAACCTTTTTTTTATTTTTTAATATACTGGTAGTGAAGATAAAATCTTATGATAAAAAAATGGATGATTAGCACAGGAACTATAAATCAGTATAAAGAATTATGTAAAAAGGAGGATTACACTATGCATGCTCATGGACCTAAAATTGAGGCCGGTCAGATTTTGAATCCTGATTGTTTTCCGCCACCAAATGAATTGGTATGTATACAGGTGCCGAAAGTATTTGACCAAGTGGCCCTGAGAGATTGTGTCACAAGAACAATATGTTTGAAAAAGGGCGGCGACCACTGTCATTCAGTCTATGCCTTTGAAGGCGCAACTGATTTTGACATCGTTGAAGTCAAGGTAATATCAAAGACAGATTCTTTGACAAGACCTGGTTATAAAAAGCTGAAATTGTTCGTAAAGATAAGGTACAAAATACACTATTCCGACGGTTCCGAACAGCTTTGCGTGACCGATGAGGCAACTTTCAACCTCACAATTAATGAGATTTACTGCCCGAGCTGCGTTGCACAGGTTGGAGTAATCAAATCCAATGAAGACTTCTGGGACGGTTCGACAAAGACCAAGGATCCCGATGGAACAATGATAAAGGTTGAAGCTTTGGCAGAAGCTTTCAACGACGTGATTAATCCCCATACGGGAGTTCTTTCACTGGATATCGGAGTATTCTTTATAGTTAAATGCGAATGTGTTGTACAGCTTCTTATTCCTTCTTACGGATATTGTCCGGTTCCGCCGGAACAGGTAAATCCGGCAGTACAGAACTGCAAAACTTTCAATGACAAGACAAAGACACCTTTCCCGACGAAGTTCTTCCCGGATCAGAAATGGAATCCGTTGGATCAAAGATGTGAGTAAGCTATAAAATGCGCAGAACTGCGATAAGCTGCAGTTCTGCGTGTTTTTAGCCTCTTTAAGTGAAATGAAAGAGGCAAAAGCAAAAGAACCCGATATCCCAAGCTTTTAAATTGTTGTGGAGTGGTTTGGATGGAATACTATTATGTTGGCTTGGAGTCAAGAACACATGCGTTTCTTTTGGAGCACAGAATGAAATGTGAGGGTATGAAAACCAGTGAAATAACTTATATGCCCAGAGACATAATGATAGATTTGTGCAATATTGGAGTAAGATTTAAAGAGAGCGAGCTTCCGAAGGCTATAGATTTGCTGAGGCGTTTCAACTTGCAGGGAGTAAAACTCTACAAGGAAGTTGTAAGGCCTGACAGGTTTTGCTACCATGAAATTCCGTATTAATCATTGAAACCCCATCTAAAACAAGATGGGGTTCTAAATTTTCTTTCAAATTCGGTTTTACAATTCTATATCTTTCCATCTATCCGGATTTTGCTTATACCATAAAATAGTATCCCTTAATCCGTCTTCAAGCTTGAATTTGGTGCTCCAGTTGAGGTTGTTTTTGAGCTTGTAGCTGTTTAGGATACATCTGGTATTCTGCAGAGAACTGTCGTCGATTCTTTCAATTGCTTCCTTGGGCTTGCCAAGAAGTTCGAGAATCTTTTTTGCCATATCAAAGTCCGATATTTCGTTACCGGAGCTTATATTGTAAATTTCTCCTGTCTTGCCGTAGAATAATACCCTTATTAAGGCTATACAATGATCCAGCACATATATCCATTCCCGCACCTTTTTTTCAAATACAGGAACGGGTTTATCCGAAAGAGCGTTTATTATGCATTTCGGAACAAAATTTCCAATATGCTGGTAAGGTCCGTAGGTTGGGCAGCACCGGGTTATTATTGCCGGAAAACCGTATGCTGACGCATAGGATTTTACCAGCATATCGGCACCGGCTTTTGAAGCTGAAAACGGATTGTCAGGCAAAAGCGGTGCATCCTCACTGAAAAAAACATCATTTGCCGGTGTGCTTCCGTATACCTCATTTATTGATGCTTGAATAAAGAGGTTGCCTTGGAATTTGTGTTTTCCCCAGAAATACCGGGCACTTTCAAGCAGTGTCTGAGTGCCGAGCATATGTGTCTGCGTAAAGCTTAGGGGATTGCTTGCACAATTATCAAAATTCGATTCTGAGGCAAAATTAATTATATAGTCAGGTCTGTGCCTTTTTATAACATAGTTTACAAGTTCGTGGTTTGTGATGCTGCCCTTTACAAAATGATATCGGGGCGATTTTTCTAAATCCTTAACATTTTCAAGGTTTGTGGCATGGTTTAAACTATCCATGTTTACGATAATAAAATTTTTGTTTCTTCGAAGAAAAAAACGTATAAAATTGCTTCCTATGAAACCTGCTCCACCGGTTATGAGTATTACCTTCATAAAATCACTTCCCTTGCGAAGAAAGCAGAAATTTTGCTTTCTGACATCTAAAAGATTTATCCGGGTTTATTTTAAAAATTTGCTTCACCAAAAAAAGTCTCAATGTCTTTTGCTGTTTTTTCTTCGGTGTCTCCTTCTGCAACATTTTTTTCCGGCACATTTTCCTGAGCCGGTTGGTCCTGCGTTTTCTTCTCATCAACAATTATCCTTGGTCCAAAGCTTTCAAGTGGAGCTAAAACCTCATCGGCCACTCTCTTCCAGGTATATTTGGACAGAGCGGATTCATAGGCTTTTCGCCCCATTTCAAGGGCCTTGTTGGGGTTGTTGAGAAGGTGGATTATACGTTCGGCAAAGGAGTCGGGATTGTTGTAGTCCTTTATTATAATACCGTTGACATTGTCCTCAAATATTTCGGCATTTCCGCCCCGGTCGGTTGTAATAATGGGTAGACCTGCAGCCATTGCCTCGTAGTGTATCCTTGCCAAAGGCTCATTCCACTGGGATGCACATACAAATATATCTCCAACGTTATAATAGGCAGGAATTTCAGCTGGGGGAATAAAGCCTGTAAAAACAACCGGACCGCTTAACTGTTCTGCCAGGGCCCTACACTGTTTGGTATAATCGTCTTCTTCGTTTTTGCCGTACCATTTGCTTCCGACTATTACCAAAGCGGTGTCGCTAAAGCTTTCCATTACTTTTTTCATGGCTGAAAGGACTATATGGGTACCCTTTTTCGGACTTAATCTGGTGACATGGAGTATAACCCGTTTATTCTCAATTCCAAGCGTCTTTTTTAAAATCTCTTTATTGTAAATACCCTCAGGTGACCAGTTGGGGTAGTATTCTTCGATGTTGACTCCGGAGTAAACCACTCTTAATTTGCTTTCCGCGATGGGATAAAGCAGTTTTACACCGTCGGCTATGAACTTGCTTACGGTGTTTATAAATTCAACTTTGCTTATACACTCAATTGCCTTTTCCGGCAGTATTTTTTCCAGCGCAAACATTTCGTTGTGAAGACTTAGGCTGAAACGGACAGTAGGAAGATTTTTACTTAAATTCAGCACCCACTTCGGACGGTTGAAAATGTGTATCAGATCAAAGCTTTCGTCCAAATGATCCTGTATATTCCTTAAATATCTTGATGCGCTACTGGCCGGTACCCGGATATATCTTACATTGTCAACGACTTCATTGGCGGAAAGACCGGGATAGTGCTTGCAGAAAACGGTTATTTCATGCTGCTCTTTGATATACGGCAATATTTCACTTATATATAGCTGAACTGCGCCTCCGGCAACCGGAGGAACAGGAAGTTTCTCGGTGCATACCAAGGCAATCTTCATATTAAACACCCCCCTTTAGCTTGGTGATTTTATATCCCGAAGTTTTTCGGCAAGCAAAGGCACCTTGGAATTCTCCAGCTTTCCTATTTTTTCGATTTTTGACGCACTTTCGTTTTTGTTATTTTTGAAAATGTTTTTAACAAGGCCGAAAAACCAATGGGGATACATAAGATCAATATATATAAGCTCTCTATCGTCGGGGGAAAGAGGATTTATCTCGCTGTACCAGTCAAGGATTTTTTCAATTTCGTCCAAAGACCAGGAACCCCTGTTTTCCGATAGTTTCCCGATTATTTTCCTAAGGTCTCTTGCCGGGTGGTCCCAAGTTACTCCGTCGAGGTCAATAACATAAACACCATCTTCAGTAAGAAGCGCATTTCCTTTACCGTAATCCTGATGGCACAGAACAATTGCTTTAGAATCTTTATCTGTCAATTCGGTGTATTTTGAGCCGTTTAAAAGCTCTATTGCCCTATAAGAGATATCAAGCATATTGTCAACGTATTTCAGGTAAGAACTAATAGAAGCTGAAACAGGTTTTTCCATGGATGCTTTTTTCCAGGAAGAAAGATTATCAGCCATGGATTTGTACTGTTCGGGCCACCTGTTGAGCTTTGAGGAGACTTTTGCACCTTCCGGGGCAACATATCCCTTTGATGCAATATGAAATTTGGCAAGGCCGTGCAAAGCAGCTTTCAAATCCTCAGGTTTTCCAAAGGACAGGTCTCTTCCGTAAAGCCATTCATACACAACGAACAGCTGGTCATTAAAGGAATGGATGAGATTGCCCTCACTATCCCGGATTATTCCGGCAACATTTCCGCCGCGATTATATATAAAATCCTGTGCATTTACCGAAAAGAGAGCCTTGTCTATCGGCTGCTTCAATCTTTTAAGGCACAGCTCACGGTCCCTTGTTTTTACTTTCCATACGGTTTTTATGCTTGCACTTTGAACTACGATGATGCTTTCAGGTTCAATTTCATACCCTTTTAATACATTGCTTGCAAGCTCATTTAGATCCATATTTTGATTTTTGGTAATATCGTTCAAGCTGCTCAGTCCTTCCTTTGATTAATCTCTTCGCTAACAATGGAATCGAAGTTTTCCAGAATAGGCGTGATGGTCTTTTCTAGGGCAACCATTTCGGTTATTCTCTTTAAATACTTTTCAAAGCTCCATTCCTTGTCTCTTTTATAATAAAATTTATTCATGGCACCCAAGAACAAATGGGGGAACATAAGGTCGAGCTTTACAACCATCCATTCGGAATAATCCAAAGGATTTTCCGATTGATAAAATCTTACAAATTTCCGGAAAATCTCCAAATTCCAGCTCCCGTTTTTTTTCATAATTTTATTAAGGAGCTTTCTTATATCCCGGGCCGGAATGTCTATCGTAATCGAGTCTGTGTCGAGAACATAAATTTTACCTGAAGGATTTTTCAAAAGATTTCCCGCTGCAAAATCCTGATGGCAAAGACCTCCACGTACTTTTACCTTTTCCGACCAGTCTTGATATTCTTTGCCCTTTAAGCCCTCGATAGCTTGTTTTGTTCTTTCGTAAAAGGCGGGGAATTCTTCAATAATTACTTTTCCTATTTTGTCGTTTTCACTTTTCTCAAGCTCGGTTTGATAGAACCGGTTCATGTCTTCTACTTGCTCTGTATATTGTTCAACCCATTTGCCCAGATGGATTTTGGGTTTTGTACCTTCTAAAGGAGAAAATCCAGCCGATGCGGCATGAAATTTCGCAAGTTCTTTGACAATCGCCTTGAAATCTTCAGGCAAACTGTATGAAGGGCTTTTGCCTTCAACTGCCTCATACAGAACATAGCAGGTTCCGTTAATATTCACATAGTCTTTTTCATCCTTTGTTTTATATACGGAGGGAATATTCACACCGTTTTTTCTTAGGTGCTCTGCAGCACTCAATATATATTTAAAGGTATCCTCGGAATTGGATATTTTTTTTAAAATTCTGTATTCATCAGGGGTTTGTATCCACCAAACACCCTTTTTATCCTTGTAAGTCTCGTTTCTTATCGACACGACTTTTATATCATATTGTGAAAGGACGTCAAAAAGAGGTTCATTGTTTATAGAAGACATGTTCTTATGCATCCTCCTTCAAAAAGAAAATAGACGCAGCTAAAAATAAAGCATAAAGAAAAAGCTAAGGAAAGAGGGGGAAAACCCCCTTTCCGGTAAAAATCCTATTAGTCAACATCCAATTCAATTTGCTCTTCTTCAGCTGCAGTTTCAAAGTCCCAGGAAACCTTGAGCGTGAGAGCAGCGCCTTCTTCATCTTCACTGTACTTAATCTTGTAATCAACCTGACGGTCAGCAGGGATGGCTACAGTTTTTCCTTCCACTGCCAATTTTCCTGCGAACAGTTCAGGAACCACTTTTTTTACGAAATCGGCAAATTCAGTTTTTGTTCCGAAGAAATCCTCTTGATACTTCATAAAGCAAACTCCTTTCTTATATTGAGATAAATTTTTTTGTTTCACTTACATAATATTCACTCGTTAAATTTATGTTACCTATATTGTTGTGATTTTTTATTGGAGGTTAACGGATTGGGAGTAAAAGAAAAAGTCTTTTTCAAGACTTTTTTAAGCTGCATCATCTTTTATTGAGGTTTCTAAGATACTCTGCAGTAATTGATGAAAATCCGCAGCCGGGCATTACAGGCATATTGCTAGCTTCCTTGTTTTCTTCAGGCTGCATTTTGGAGGAATCTCTCATTAAAAGCTCCAGTTCTGTTTTAATATTTGAAAGCTCGGATTGAGAGATTTGGCTTCTTACGCACCCTTCAGATTCAATTTGTGATTCCAGCATAAGCACTTGGTTTTCCAAGTTTTCAACTCTTTCGGCAAGTTTTTCTATTGAACGGTCGATTTCTTTAATTTTTTCCATAAGGGCATCGTTAACGCTTTTGAAAGTATCCAGTATCAACTTCTTGCCATCCTCGCTATTACCATCCTTTTTGAGGTCATGGCTTTCTTGAACTTTAGGCAAGCTGTCTGATCCGATTTGGTTTGGCGGCTCCGGATACCTGTTTATGTACATTCTGCGATTATAGAACATCATATGGCAGTACCTCCTTCCTTTATTATATTAAGCAGGGAAGAAAATTGTTACTTAACGCGCATTATCAATGTATATACAAAAAAAAGCAAGGGCTTTTCGATTGCCCCTGCTTTCTTGTATAGAGCTTCGGAATGAAATGCAAGAAAAACTTTTTATTTGGATATATCAAAGGAGTAGTTGGCTCCGCAGTTGTTGTCCCAGTTGTTTGCACAGTCCTTGAAGCAGACGTTTAAGGTATCGGCTTCCTTAACGGGTATTGTTGCTTCAAATCCCATTGGCGTCTTTATCATAGGATAGTCATAAACATGATTCCAGTTGCTGTCAAAGCCTACGTGAGCATATACATGGGATGCACCGCTTTTGGAAAGAAGACCGTCATACATTATGGTTAAATTTTCTCCGGCGCTAGGAACAGCGGGCTTTATACTGATACCGTTGGACATATATTCGTTATTTGCCTTGGTGTTTCTTGGCATAATCATTCCTCCATTCATAATAGACAATATATTATCATTAATAATTTCTGACAGGCTATTTTAAAAAAATTTATAACCTGTAGAGGTTTTTTATTATTTGATGATTGCTGTGAAAAAATACTGGTATTTAAAGTCGAGTCTGTTTCATGTAATATTTCGGCATCAAAAGAACATAATAAAAAGACTTGTTAAAGCTTTTGGGCAGAAAACAAAAAATAGCAAAGCTGATTAAAATTAAAACGAATTAAAGTAGCCGGTTTTACAAAAGCTTTAAATAAGAGATTTACTATCAAGGACTTTATATAGCTTTTTTAAATTTATGCAAGAAATCTATGAAAGGATGAATATAATGAAAGCAGTTATCATGGCGGGAGGGGAAGGTACCAGACTTAGACCTCTTACATGCAATAGGCCAAAACCGATGGTACCTGTTGTCAACAAGCCTGTTATGGAACATATTATTGAGTTGCTGAAGAAATATGGATTTACGGATGTTGCGGTCACCCTGCAATATTTGCCGGATATGATAAAGGACTATTTTGGAGATGGCAGGGACTTTGGAATAAATTTAAGATATTATGTTGAAGAAAAACCTATGGGAACAGCGGGAAGTGTCAAAAATGCCGAGGAGTTTTTGGATGACACATTCTTAGTGATAAGCGGAGATGCGTTGACGGATATCGATCTGGGAAAAGCAATAGATTATCACTACAGCAAAGGCTCAATTGCCACACTTGTATTAAAGAAGGTTGACATACCTTTGGAATACGGAGTTGTTGTCACCGATGAAAATGGCAGAATAACAAGGTTTTTGGAAAAGCCAAGCTGGGGAGAAGTGTTCAGCGATACTGTAAACACCGGTATTTATATACTGTCTCCGGAGGTTTTGAAGTATTTTAACAAAAGCGAAATGTTTGACTTCAGCAAGGATTTGTTTCCCATACTTTTGAGCGAAAACAGACCCATGTATGGGTATATCACCGATGAATACTGGTGTGACATAGGCGATCTTATGGCTTACAGCAAAGCCCATATGGATGTTTTGGACGGCAAAGTGAAAGTAAACATACCGGGAAACAAGATTAGAGACAGGGTATGGGTAGGAGAAGGAAGTGTCATAGAGGAAAACGTTGTAATGGAGGAACCTTGTGTCATTGGAGCAAATACGCGAATTAAGAAAGATTCTGTTGTGGGCAGTTATTCCGTTTTGGGGGACAATAATATTATAGGTGAGAGATGCGGCATAAAAAGAAGTATTCTTTGGAAGAACAACATACTTGACAGTAATGCCCAGCTTAGGGGAGCAGTAATTTGCAACAAGGTTAATATCAAGGAAGGAGCTTCAGCCTTTGAAAATTCAGTCATTGGTGATGATACTCAAATAGGAAAAAATGCGGTGATAAAGCCCAGCATAAAAATATGGCCTAACAAGATTGTCGAGGGAGGGACTGAAGTAAACTCAAACCTTGTGTGGGGATCGAAGTTTGTTCGATCCATATTTGGCTTTAGGGGAGTTGCCGGGGAAATAAATGTGGATATTACTCCGGAATACGCTTCAAAGCTTGGTGCTGCCTATGGAGCTATTTTTAAAGTCAAGGGAAAAATAGGAGTAAGCTCTGACGACTCAGCTTCTGCAAAGATGCTGAAGATGTCCTTTATGTCGGGGGTGCTTTCCGCAGGACTTAAAGTTTTGGACTTTGGGGTTCTTCATTTGCCGGTTGCCAGATCTGCCGTAAGGTTTTACGGAGCGGACGGAGGAATTCATATAAGTACCTCAAGCAAAAATTTTGGCCGGCTCACTGTAGATTTTTTGGATAAGAACGGAAGCAACATAGAAAGATCGGTGGAAAGAAAAATTGAAAATGCTTTCCAGAGAGAAGATTTCAGCAGATGTGAGGGAGGGGCCATTAACGATGTTGAAGTAATACCCGATTACACAGGATACTATTTGAGAAACATAATAAACAACACCCGTTCGAAAGATTTTGGCTATCGTATAGTGCTGAATTCTTCGTCCAAGTTCATTTTAGGTACTGTGAGCAATTTGCTTGAAAATCTTGGCTGTACGGTTGAAAAAACCTCTTTGGATTTACAGAATATAAAATCAACAAAAAATTGGAAAAGCTCCCATGAGTTGACCTATTTTACCGGTGTGATAAAAACGGGAAACTATGACTTGGGTGTATCGATTGAAGATACTTCCGAAAAAATGATGCTGGTGGACAATAACGGGCGGGTTGTATCGGATGATATGTTTACGGCCCTTATTTCATTGATTATGTTTAAAACCGTCCAGGGAGGAACTGTGGTTGTGCCGATTTCCACAAGCTCGGTTGTGGATAAACTGGCTGAGCAAAACAACGGCAAAGTAATAAGAACAAAAACGTCTCCTCAGGATGTTATGAACAAGATACTGGGAAATGAAATAAAGGAAAACGTATATGAACAGTTTACGCTGCATTTTGATGCGATTGCAGGACTTGTAAAAATTCTTGATTTCATGAAATCGGAAAACTACAGCCTTTCCGACCTTGTGAATATGATACCGGACTTTTATGTAAGTGAAAAAGAGGTTGAATGCTCATGGAATGCAAAGGGCAAGGTTATAAGACAGATTATTCAGGAAAATGAGAGTCAAAGCATTGAAACCCTTGAAGGAGTAAAAATATTCAAAGATGGAGGTTGGGTATTGGTTCTGCCCGATGCCGAGCAGCCGGTATGCAAAGTTAAAAGCGAAAGCTATTCCGCTGAATTTGCGGAAGAGCTTACAAATTTCTATGTGAACAAAGTAAAGGAAATAAGTCAAAAATAACTAAAGTAATATAAAAACTGTTTTTGTGCAAAAAAAGAGGGGCTTTGATGCCCCCTTAAAATTAATAAGTCAAAGTTTAAGTATTCTTGCCTAAATCAATCCCCGAATATTGGGTCATAATCCTTTTCCACATAAGGTTCGAAATAAAAGTCAATGTACATAAGGTTATCCTCTGAATCTTTAGCGGACGAAAATGCAGCTCTGAATTCAAATTCGGGCTCGTTAACCCTGTCCCTTGCATTCCTGTCAAAGGGGATATTTTTTGCAAGGTAAATATTATATTCCTCGAGTTTTTTTACCACCCAATTAAATTCATCCATATCGTCAACATCCATACAAGGAATGCCGCCCTTTTTCATTTCAGCTACCATATCCTCAATTTCCCCTGTTTGATATCTTATCTGATAGAACATTAAAACCACCCTCCGCTTACTATATTAACATTTATTATATACCACAAAAAAGAGTGTGAAAGCAAAAATGAAAAAATAATGTGTCACCGGGAAGGAAGGGTGTTGGTGTCAACGGACAAGGATTTTTCGGGAATAAACATTTTAAAACCGTCTTCGTAATCTTTTACGGCATCAAGAAAAGCTTCATCTTTTGCTCTTTTTAGGCAGCAGAATACTATGTCGTCCATGTAGTCATCAAAATATGTGGTGATAAAGTAATATTTTACCCTCGTATCGGTAAGGCCCCTGAAAAAGTTTCTTGCCGGGGTAAGTCCAATGTCCATAATAAAGCTTAAATCTTTAGCTGCAATGTCATAGTTTGCATTTGCCCTAAGTATATTCATGTTCCCGGCATCAGCACTTGGTAATGTTTGTATTCCGAGTTTTTCAAGCTCTTGTGTTAACATTACCCTGCTAATATAATGTTGGGTGCTTTCGTGGTTCATTTTTTTGTATTTGCTGATGAATATCTCTTCTTTAAAGTCCGTAATTGTCCTTAAAAGACAAGCTTCTTCCTGTACGAGAAGTTTATTGTCCATTAGGAATTTAAGGAATTTTACATCCCTTTCTCCGCCGCTTGAAGCTTTCGCATTATCCAAAACGTTATCGAAGGATGTACTAATATCTCTAAAGCTTAATTTTTGCGTAAGCAAGCTTAAAAGCATTAAATCCACCTCCAAGATACTTGTTTAATCTGATTTATTTAGTATAACCGGAGTTTAGACAATATATCACTCATTTGGAATTTGAAATTCAGTGACATAAAAAGAAATTTATATATTGGTACTTGAAATAGTGTATTTTTAATGTAGAATTAAATTATCGAATATTTTTTTTAAATTCAAGAAATGGTTGTATTTTACTACGGAGAAAAGGAAGCTGGGGTATGAAAATAAATGACAAAAGCTATATTTTGGCAGTTTTGTTTATGGTTTTTGGGATACTTTTATCCGTCCAGTTTAGAAGTGTTTTAAATTCCAAGAAGAATAAGCCTTCTGTTGCTTATCAGATTGAGAATCTCCAAAATGAAATAAAAACTGAAAAACTTATAGGGAGCAAACTTAGAGAAGAAATCGATGAAAACATCAAAAAGCAGGATGAATACATTAAGATGTTTATGGAAGGAAGAAATGACAATGAGCTTGCCAGAGAGTGGGAAAGTGTGAAGCTTGCGGCAGGTCTTACAGATGTAATGGGAAACGGAGTGATTGTGCATTTGGCAGATGCTTCCGAGCAGTTGGGAAGAAATATTGATAATTACGTTGTTCATGACGTTGAAATTGTAGAGGTTTTAAATGAGCTCAAAAAAGCAGGGGCACAGGCTATATCGGTTAACAATGAGAGGATTATATCCACAAGCGAAATAATTTGTGCCGGACCTACGGTGCGTATAAACAGAACGAGGTATCCGGTTCCATACGAAATAAAGGCTATAGGAGACCCCAAAAAGTTGTATGACGCCCTTGTAAACAGTCCTATTGCCAGTGAATTTTTGATGTTTGACAAAAAGTTTGAAGTTCGCATAGCAAAAGATATAGTAATACCGAAGTATGGCGGAGATATTAACAATTTGGTTGACGGCTTGGAGGTGATTGAATAATGAAATTTGCTAGAAATTTGTTTATTACCATGATATGTATTATATTGGGAATTATGCTGTCCTGGCAATATAAAAGCATTGAAAGCAACAAAAAGGTGTCGGCAAGTCAGACAAAAAACCTGTATAACCTGCAAAAGGAGCTTTTGGAAGAGAAAAAGAATAATGAGAATTTGCGAGCAAGAAATGAAGAGTTGGAGGCACAGTTGTCGGAATATATCGATGCTGCGGGAAACAATAAACAGATTGAAGAGAGTATAAGAGAGCAGCTTGCAAGGGCCAGGATGCTTGCCGGTCTGGTTGATGTCCAAGGTCCCGGCATTGAGATAGTTTTGGATGATGGAGATAGTGATTATCAGATTGTGTATGACATAGATTTGTTGAAACTTATAAACGAGCTTAGGGCGGCAGAGGCTCAGGCCATATCAATAAATGACGAACGGGTTGTGGCTATGACGGAAATCAGATATACAAGACCGTATATGGTTATAAACGGAAGGCAGATATATCCGCCTTATGTTATAAAAGCCATTGCGGATCCCGAAAAGCTCGACTACGCTCTAAATATGTTAGGTGGTGTGGTAGAGATTTTTCGAGACAGCTTTGGATACAAAATCAGTGTAAACAAAGTGGATAAGATTACAATACCGAAGGTAAGGGACGACGGTTCTGTGTTAAAATACAATCTCCTTAATCCGTTGTAATATTTACCTGACACTTATTGGGTGTGGGGACATTTACCGATTTGTTACGATTAGGAAAGCCTCTTTCTATAAAAATCGGTTTTAAGTAAGAAGAACAGGTTATTTTTTTGGAAAATCCAATATATAAATATTGTAGGCCTTAAATTTTGTACTATGTTTAAAGTGCATAATTTAAGGCCTGCACTGTTTTTATAGGGAGGCTTGTACAATGAAAAAAGGATTGCTGAAAGGGGCAGTTGTTTTAGTAGTAGCTGTATGTTTACTTTTAACAATAAGCTTTCTAAAAGGAAGGAAGGAAGAAAGCCTGAAGCTTCCGGACATGGGTGGAGTGTTTTCTGTGAGCCTTGATAATCTGGATTTCTCCACGGAGATTACCGGTATGCTAAGTGACGGAGTGATAGACGAGGTACCTTATGAAGAATACGAGGATGTGTTTGCAGAGGTAGAAGCGATTCCTGTGAGCGGCGGATACAGCAACAAGGTTCTTCGTTGGGGAATAGCCAGAAGGGGATACGATAAAACTCCCGATGCAGACCCGGGGGCTCCGGAGCTTTTGTCAAAATACGGAGGAGTTTATTTGGGGGATACCTCAAAGAAGGTGATATACCTTACTTTTGATGAAGGGTATGAGAACGGATATACTCCAAAGATTCTTGATGTTCTTAGGGACAACAATGTGAAGGCTGTATTTTTCATAACCGGACCTTATCTAAAAGAGCATCAGGATTTGGTAAGGAGAATGGTGGAAGAAGGCCATGTGGTAGGAAATCATACCATACATCACCCCAGTCTTCCCAGTCTTTCGGACAAAGAACTTGAGGAGGAAATCTTAGGTCTTGACCGAGCCTTTCATGAAAAATTCGGCATCAACATGAAATTTCTAAGACCGCCAAAAGGGGAATACAGTGAGAGAACCCTTGCCATAACGCAGAAATTGGGTTATACCAACATGTTTTGGAGCTTTGCTTATGATGATTGGCACAGGGATAAAGTAAGAGGGCCGGAATATGCTTACAACAAAGTTATGGATAATCTTCACAATGGAGCGGTGCTGCTTTTGCACGCAGTGTCAAAGGACAATGCGGATGCCCTTGATATGATTATTAAAGGAGCGAGACAGAAGGGATTTGAATTTGGGGATGTAAATGACCTGATACCTGATAAATGAATCAATGCATTCCCAAAAGCATAAATTTAATATTGGTGGAGAATGTATTTTGAAGGAGAAGATTTATGCCCGAAAAAAGAAAGAAATCAGCCAAAAAACGCAAGGGGGAAGAGCAAAAATCAAATCTTAAAGAGAGAATGGCAGAATTGCTGGAACTGCCGAAAGAGATTGTATTGGACCTGCCTAAAATAACAATGTTCGGAAATAAAAACCTTGTCGTGGAAAACTATAAGGGAATTATAGAATACGACAATAACAAAATAAGGGTAAATACAGGGAAAGGAACCATAAGGGTTACGGGTGAGAGTCTTGTTATCAAGGAGATTACGTCGGAGGACCTTATGATAGACGGAGAAATCCTTTCCCTGGAATTTCTAAAGTAGCTCGGGGGAATATAAATGTTGCTATTTAGGTTATGGAATTATATAAGAGGATATGTTATTATATTTGTTGAAGGATATTTCTTAGAGAAATTTGTAAATATATGCACGAGAAGACAAATTTTGCTATGGGATATCAAAAGAAGACAGAGCAGCAAAATGACGCTGAAAGTCAGCATCCGGGGCTTTAAAATGCTAAAACCCGTAGCAAAAAAGACAGGATGCAGGATAAGGATACTCAAGAAAAGAGGTTTGCCTTTTTTCCTAAACAGATACCGGCGCAGGAAAACTTTTTTACTTGGTGCAGCGGTATTTATTGTGTTATTTTATATAATGACATCCTTTGTGTGGAGTGTTGAGGTAACGGGAAATAAGAATATTGAAACGGACCTTATTTTAAAAAGCCTTGCCGCGCATGGAGTAAAGCCCGGAGTGTTAAAATATAAGATAAACCCCGAGGAAGTGGCAGGCAATATAATTTTGGACGTAGACGGGCTTTCCTATGTAAATGTGCTGGTGAGGGGTACAAAGATAAAAGTGGAAGTGGCTGAGGGGGTCAAGCGGCCACAGATTGTTCCTTTGAACGAGCCTTGCGATATTGTGGCGAAAAAAGACGGTGTAATAAAGTCCATAGTTGTAAAAATCGGTCAGGCACAAGTAAAAGAGGGCGATACAGTAAGGAAAGGCCAGCTTCTTATATCGGGAAGTATACCGATAAAGGGGGCGGAAAACAACCCCAAAAGGGTGCATGCGATGGGAGAGGTGCTTGCCAGGACATGGTATGAGGGCAGGCAGCCGGTGGAGCTTGAAGTTGTTGAGAAGGTGAGAACCGGAAGAACTAAAGACAATCTGACTTTGGTTTTATTTTCTAAAGAGATTGCTTTATTTCACAAAGAGGTAGATTTTAATGATTTTGAAAAGGTGAAAATTGAAAAAAATCTTTCAATAGGCAAAGAATTTGTTCTGCCTTTCGGGCTTGTGATTGAAAGATATTATGAAAACGATTCGGTAAAAGCCGATATTTCTTTGGAAGATGCCAAGGAAAATGCTGCAAGCATTGCATATAAGAAAGCTGCAAAAAATATTCCCGAAGGAGCCAAGATAGTTGACAGAAGGGTCGATTTCATTGAAAATGAAAACGGTGAGATTGTGGCGGATGTTATTATAGAATGCTTGGAGGATATTGGAGTTGCAAAAGAGAATGGAGGAGAATGATTGGAAAGTCTTGTAGAAGTTTCTTTGGAATTTGACAGAATTGAGCATGCTATGAACCTTTTTGGAAATTTTGACGAAAATATTAATATAATTGAGGACGCTTTCAATGTAAAGATTATTTCAAGAGACAACGAAATAAGGGTTGTCGGCTACAGTGACGGAGTGTATAAAGCCCAGACGGTTTTAAAGAGGCTTATCAGCATGGCGGCTCAAGGAGATATTATATCAAAGCAGAATGTGAGTTATTTTGTTCAGTTGGCCGAGGAGAACCAGTTGGATAAGGTTAAAGGTTTTTCGGCGGATTGCATCTGCCTTACGGCAAGAGGCAGACAAATAAAAGCAAAGACCCACGGACAGAAAGTTTATGTGGATGCAATAAAAGAAAATGACATAGTATTCGGTATAGGTCCGGCAGGTACGGGAAAGACATTTCTTGCCGTGGCTATGGCGGTGACTGCTTTCAGAAACAAGGAAGTAAACCGGATAGTCCTTACAAGGCCTGCGGTTGAAGCCGGAGAAAAGCTGGGATTTTTGCCGGGAGATTTGCAAAACAAAGTGGATCCGTATTTGAGGCCTCTCTATGATGCGCTTTATGAAATGATGGGAGCCGAAACTTATCACAAATATCTTGAAAAGGGTATGATAGAAGTTGCGCCCCTTGCCTACATGAGGGGAAGGACCTTGGACGATTCGTTCATCATACTTGACGAAGCGCAAAATACCACCCCGGAGCAAATGAAGATGTTTCTGACAAGAATAGGATTTGGTTCAAAGGCTGTCATTACCGGTGATATTACCCAGATAGACCTTCCGGGGGACAAAAAATCGGGTCTTGTGGAGGTAATGAAAATATTAAGGGATGTAAAGGGTATTTCTTTTGTCCAATTGTCCGATATGGATGTGGTAAGGCACGAATTGGTTCAGAGGATTATCCAGGCATATGAAAGATATGACAAGACCAGGAAGGAAAACAACAGGAGAGAAAACCATTAGAAGGATTTATGCAGCTTCTTGACTGGAGGAGAACACTATTATGGCAAAAGACAAGGAGAAGGGCAATAATAACGGCAATAAAAAGGCTTTTTACAAGAATAAACGCATTCAGAGGTTTTTTATTGCTGCTGTGACAATTATTCTTGCATTTCTTATAGTATTGAACGGCGCAACCCCGAGAAAATACAGAGTTAGTGTAGGTGCAATATCGGAATATGACATTCTTTCCCCCAGGGACATTGTAAATACCGTAAAGACTGAGGAGAATGCAAGAAAAGCTGCTTCGGAAGTCTTGCCGGTTATGAAGGATATACCGAATGCACCCATAGAAGTTATAAATATCGTTGACAAGTTGTTTTTTCTGATCGACGAGGCCCAAAACTCTTACAATTCGAGGATTTCTTCAATCTCCGGCAGCCGCCGCTATGAAGAGCTTGCGCTAAATGCGCTAAACGAGACAAAGGCCGCATTTGAAGAAGGTATTGGAGAGCTTGGCATTGAGCTTGAGGTTGCCCAGATTGATTATCTCATATCAAATGCAAGTGAAGAAGATATAAACAGTCTTGAAGTTGCAATTCGAAGTAAAGTCAATGACATAATGAGGAAGGATATAACCGAGGGCAACCTTGAAGAAAGGATAAATGAGCTAAAAGACGGGATTTTTAGCAGTGAAATAAAATATGAACTTAAGAATGTTGCCCTTACAGTTTCGGATTTTATTCTAAAACCAAACAGGACTATTGATGATGAGCTTACAAAGGCAAGGAGAGATGCTGCTTACAATGACCCTAGGAATATCGAGACAATAAAAAAGGGACAAAAGATTCTAAGTGTCGGTGATGTAGTAACACAGGACAAGCTTCAGGTACTGGAGGACTTGAATCTTCTTGAAACAACGAGCAGATTCGACTTTTCTCTTGCAGGCGGAATACTGGCTATAATACTTTTTTTGTCTTTGATGCTGATTTTGTATATGCATAACTTCTGCAAAAAAGTATATTACAACAGAACCGATTTGATTTTGCTGTCCGTTGTCATTCTTATGATACTTTTTATCGCCAGATGGGTTTATGAATATTCTTCTTTGCTTATTCCCATATTTATAGCTACAATGCTTATATCTATTTTGCTTGACTTAAGGCTTGCCATTGCTGTCAATATTGTTTTGACCATAGCAATATCCTTGATGATAAACAATGATTTCAAGTTTATTTATATGGCTCTTATAACGGGAACTTTTTCGGCCTTCATAGTTTCAAAGGCAAATAAAAGGAACCGGCTTTCTTTGGCGGGAATTATTGTTTCGGCAATTAATGTGCTTTTAGTGGCTGCCATAGATATTATATACAAGGCCGGATGGGAAACGGTACTAAAAGAATGCGGCCTCGTGTTTGCAAACGGAATAATGTCTATGGTAATCACAATAGGACTTTTGCCGTTTCTTGAGAGTACCTTTAATGTAATTACGCCTTTAAGGCTTTTAGAGCTTGCCAACCCCAATCAGCCCCTTTTAAAAAAGCTGCTTATGGAAGCACCTGGGACATATCATCACAGCCTGATGGTGGGCAACCTTGCCGAGGCTGCTACCGAAGCTATCGGGGGAAATGCTTTGCTTGCAAGAGTCGGAGCTTATTTTCACGATATCGGAAAGCTGAAAAGGCCGAATTTCTTTATTGAGAATCAAATGAACGGCAATCCCCATGACGATATGACAGCAAATTTAAGCACTCTTATTATTACATCTCACATCCATGACGGTAATGAGATGGCGAAAAAATACAAAATACCTCTTCCGATAAGGGATATAATTTTACAGCATCATGGAACCACTTTGGTGGCATATTTTTATCACAAGGCAAAAGTAACGGAAAAATCGGAGAATGTCGGAGAGGAAAATTTCAGATATGATGGGGTAAAGCCCACGACAAAAGAGGCAGCAGTGGTTATGTTGGCAGATTCTGTTGAAGCTGCTGTAAGGTCTATGACCGACAAGACGGAAGGAAAGATTGAAGGGCTTATCAGAAAAATAATTAAGGACAAGCTGGATGACGGACAGCTTGACCATTGCAGTCTTACATTAAAAGATTTGGACAGTATCGCAAAAGCGTTTATAAAGGTCTTTAGCGGGGTATTTCATGCAAGGGAGGAGTATCCTGATATAAAGAAAAAAGAAGACGGTATTGAAAATGCTCCCAATGAAGTGGAGTTTGAAAACGAAAATGAGGACTCTGATTCTTTGGAATAAGCATTTTTAACGGGAAATTACGAAAAAATCCAAAAGTACTGCTATGATATACAAAACGAGTAAAAGGTGAAAATATATGGAAATATTCATTGAAAACATACAGGATAAAATTGAAGTCACAGATGAGATTTTTGAGCTTATGAAAAGGGCTGTAAAAATGTGCCTTGAACATGAGAAATTTGAGTACCCGTACGAAGTAAGTATAATTCTTACGGACAATGAAAAAATAAGAGAGATAAACTTTGAACAAAGAAATATTGACAAACCGACGGATGTTTTGTCATTTCCTATTGTAGATATGTATGAAGGAGTGATAAAATCAAGTCAGGGAGATTTTGATATGGACGAAGGACGAATCATTTTGGGTGACATATTGATTTCTATGGAAAAGGCAAAGGAGCAATCCATAGAATACGGACATTCCTTTGAAAGGGAGCTGATTTTCCTTTTAACCCACGGTGTTTTTCACCTTTTAGGCTATGACCATGATACTTATGAAAGGGAAAAAAAGATGTTTGAGAAACAAGATGTCATCCTTAAAAGTTTAAACCTTCAGAGGCATTAAGAGGCTTTAAAAAAAACAGAAGTTTCGGTAATTTGGAAATAGGATATAGCCGATAAAAATAAAACCGGAACTAATATTGGATTTGTAAAGATATCTCAAAGATATATATTTGGAGGCGGAAAAATGGACGACAGAAGGCTGCTGGCCATAGCAGAAGACATGAAAAAGAACTCCTATTCCCCGTATTCCAATTTCAGGGTTGGTGCTGCTGTACTTACCAAAAGTGGCAAAACCTTTGGAGGAGTGAACGTGGAAAATGCCAGTTTCGGTGCCACCATCTGTGCGGAAAGGACAGCGGTTTTCAAGGCGGTATCCGCAGGCGAACGCGAAATAGTGGCTGTAGCCATATCCAGCGACAGTGATGAGTACACTTTTCCGTGCGGCATATGCAGGCAGGTGCTCAGAGAATTCGGTGACGATGACACCAGAGTAATTTGTGGCAATAAAAATGGAGAATTTACGGTTTTTACGCTTGGCCAGCTTTTGCCGAATGCCTTTTCTAAGTTCTAACATTTTTGACCGGAGGGAGAGTATATGGCTTTTAAATCAGGCTTTGTCTCAATTGTGGGCAGGCCCAATGTAGGTAAGTCTACTTTGCTTAACAAGTTTACCGGAGAAAAAATCGCAATTATGTCAGACAAGCCCCAGACAACCAGAAATACTATACGGGCAATAGACACAGGAGAGGACTATCAAATAATATATATTGATACTCCCGGTATACATAAGCCAAAAACAAAATTGGGGGATTTCATGGTCAATATTGCAATCGATTCCCTAAATGAAGTTGATTTGGTGTTGTTTTTGGTTGAAGCAACGGATATGAAGCCGGGACAGGGAGATTTATATATTGTAGAGCAGCTTAAGAAGTTAAAGACTCCTGTATTTTGTTTGATAAATAAAATCGACCTTGTGGAAAAGGAAAGAATACTTCCTACAATAGCAGCCTACAAGGAGATTATGGATTTTTCTCAGATTATACCTATTTCTGCTCTTGAAGATAAAAGCGTGGAAATTATAAAAGAGGAGATTAAAAAAGTTTTACCGGAAGGTCCGAAATATTTTCCGGACGATATGATAACCGACCAGCCTGAAAAAGTAATAGCAGCAGAGCTTATAAGGGAGAAGATGCTGGAGCTTTTGAGCGACGAAGTGCCCCATGGTGTCGGTGTTGAGGTTTTGACGTTTAAAAAGAGGGAAGACAAGGATATTCTGGATATCCAGGCCAACATTTACTGCGAAAAGGACAGTCATAAAGGGATTGTCATCGGTAAAGAAGGCAGGATGCTGAAGAAAATAGGCAGTCTTTCAAGGACGGAAATAGAGAGACTTTTCGGTACAAAGGTGTTTTTGGAGCTATGGGTCAAAGTAAAACCCGACTGGCGAAACAATGAATTTATGTTAAAGACGCTGGGATATAAGAAATAGATGCCTGAAACTCTTGTGTAAAACAGCATTCAAGCTGATACATAAGTGTGGTTCCCGGGTAAAAAGCATATGATAAATTTTCAAGTATACAAATGAATTTTTAGTGTAACCTAATTATTATCAAGAAATAATAAGGGGGAATACATTTATGTTAAAAGAGTTTGCATGGAAGGCTTTTGAAAATACAGGAGACATTACAACATATATATTTTTTAAAGAAATAGAAGAAAAGACCAAAGCTGCAAGAGAGACTGAGATAGCAAGGGATGAGGTTGCAAGTGCCCATCATTAGAGGGATAGAACAGATATGAGTTATTTAAAAACTTCAGGAATAGTTATAAAAGAAGTTAATACAGGAGAGGCTGACAGGATAATAACCGTATTTTCAAAAAACAAAGGCAAGATATCTGCTTTGGCAAAGGGTGCAAGAAGGCCGAAAAGCCACTTGGTTGCAGGAACGCAGTTATTGTGCTACAGCGAATTCGTTCTTTTTAAAGGCAAGGACATGTATTCCGTCAATAGTTGTGATGTTATTGAGTCTTTTTATGATATCCGAAACGATCTTGAAAGATTGACATATGCTGCCCATATGATAGATATAGTAAATGATGTCATTTTGGAAAATCAACCTGCATCCAGGTTGTTGCAGCTTTTTTTAAACTCATTGTACATGCTTTCGAAAACGGATAAGCTTCCGTTGCAAATAGTAAGAATATTCGAGATAAGACTTCTTTCAACAATTGGATATGCACCATGGGTGAGCAGCTGCACCGAGTGCGGCAGCACCCTTTTTGACAGTATGCACTTTAGCTTTTTAAAGTGCGGTTTTTTATGCACAAAATGTGTTGAGAAGGATAAAGGGGCATTAAGGATTTCCGAAGGTGCTGCAAAAGCGCTAAACTATATAGTGCATAGCAAAATGAACAATTTGTTCAGTTTTGAGGTATCCGAAAATGTGTTGGAGGAACTTGGCAAAGTTTCACAAAGATATATGAAAGACAGACTGGAAAAAAATTATAACAAGCTGGATTTTATCAAGACCTTGAGTGTGTAAAGCTTAAAAAAAAAGTGGTATAAGGAAATATCTTATGACCTATTTCCTTTTAGATTTATTTCGAAGAGAATAAACAGGACTTTTAATGGCAGCCTGGCAATCATAGCTTTAAACAAAAGTATTTAAAACGTTAGACCCACGGCTTTGCGTCATCACCTTTCGGTGATTTTGCCCTGTTTCATAAGTCACAGTTTATATCTCCTTATACCTTTTTCGGGAGGAAATATTGAACTATATATTTATTATAGCACAGCAATTTTAAAAAATAAAGGGGTAGTTGAGTACTTTTTTACGATTTCCTTATAAAATATTACTATTCATAAAAATTTAAATAATATACTGTAATTTGAAAGTAATTAATGGTATAATTAAAACGTAAATATATTTCTGTCGTTGTTTATCCTAGATATTTTAATGAATTTTAGCAAACTTTAAACTTGACATTCTGGAAAGTTTTGTTTCTTTGAATCACTACTTGGCGCAAGCATGGGTGTATGACCTGTTTGATATAAATCCGGAATTGTAATTATTTAAGTCAATTGTTATTTATATTTGGAATTCAACTCGGAAGGAGTGGAGGTATGACAAGGTATAATCTGGATGGGGATGCAGGACTATTTAATGTCTTTGGAAGCAGAAATCATACAAAAGTCATTAAACTTGGCTCTGGAGTTGACATAAAGCATTTTAAAATGTTTGAGTACATAAATGCTGAAGTTCTAGATAAAGAGGATGATGTCATAAAGCTGGAGGCAAAAGATGTTTTAAAAGAGACCCTTTTCTTTCCGGGAGACCATGTTGTCATAAACTATTCCAACACCAATGAGCTTTATGTAATGGATGGAAGTGTTAATCATGTTTATGATATCAGCCCTTTGCTTATTGATGTGAGAATAAACAAGGTTGAAAAATTAAAGGATTTAAGAAAGCACGAGAGATTTTATGTGAGTCTTATGGCCAATATCAGGGTATGCGGAACTTCCAAGCTTGTTTTTGCTGTTGTGAAAAACATGAGTTCCGGAGGTATTAAGATAAATTGCAGCGATCAGCTTACAAAGGAAGATGTTCTTGAGGTGGAAATTTTACTGGACAGGACAAACAAACTTGTTTTCAGCGGATCAGTAGTGAGGACAAACAAGATGAGCGATTATTTTGAATACGGCATAGAAATAAGAGGCATATCGGAGAACAACCTAAAGTGCCTTTATCACTACTTAAAATGGCTCGATTCGGATTATAGATGAATTGCTTCAAAAAAATCGGTCTTTCCAGTTACGTGGAAGGACTTTTTTATATGCATTTTTTTAATATTTCCTTTAAAAATGAAGATTTTATTGGTTAAACTATATATTGTATGTTAGAATATTCTAAAGTGTAAGTCTTAATTTTGCTTTATTGAATACAAATAACTTAAAGGAGACTATAGAAAGGAACCAAAATGAGTAAGGAAATTTATCTTGACAACAGTGCCACTACAAGGCCGTATGATGAGGTTATCGAGTTTGTAAGCCATATAAGCCTGAACGTTTACGGCAATCCTTCCTCTTTACATACCAAAGGGATTGAGGCCGAAAGAATGGTGAGAAATGCCAGGGAGAGTGTGGCAAAATCTTTGGGAGTGTCAAGGGATGAGATTTATTTTACATCCGGCGGAACAGAGGCAAACAATCTTGCAATTGCAGGATATCTCTATGCAAACCCTCGAAAGGGAAAGCATATTATTACAACGAAAATTGAGCATCCTTCCGTCCTGGAAGTGTATAACAACTTATCCCAATACGGATACAGTGTTGATTTTATAGATGTTGATAAAAACGGAATAGTGATTGTTGATGATTTAAGAAAAAAGATAAATGAAGAGACTTCTCTAATAAGTGTGATTTACATTAACAACGAGACAGGTGCAGTTCAGCCTGTTGATGAGATTGTTGAATTAAAAAACAGTATAAACAAGGATATAGTGCTGCATGTTGATGCGGTTCAGGCATACGGAAAGATAAAAATTGCCCCAAAAAAACAGGGTATTGATATTTTAACCATGAGCTCCCACAAAATTCACGGGCCGAAAGGAGTAGGAGCCTTGTATGCCGGCAGCAACATAAAATTAAAACCGATTATTTTTGGCGGAGGCCAGGAGAGCCAATTGAGATCCGGTACTGAAAATGTTCCCGGAATCTGCGGTTTTGGTGTGGCAGTGGATATGACCTTCAGGACAATGGAGGAGAGCGCCAAGCATTGTGAGAATTTAAAAACCATGCTTTCGGACATGCTTAAAAAAGAGGTTGAGGATGTGGTAATAATATCTCCCGAAGGTTCATCCCCTTATATTTTGAATGTTGCTTTTCCAAATGTTCGCGCGGAGGTGCTTTTGCACCATTTGGAAGCAAAAAATATTTATGTGTCAACAGGGGCAGCCTGCTCTTCAAGAAAACAGGTTTTAAGCCATGTGCTTAGGGCAATGGGAATCAAGCCTGAAATAATTGAAGGTGCAATTAGATTCAGCTTTTCGTCCTTTAATACCGAAGAGGATATAATTAAGACGGTGGAAGCTGTAAAAGATATTTTGCCAAAAATAAGAATAAAGCGTGGAGGAAGAAGATGAAAAAAGTAATTTTAGTAAGATATGGTGAAATACTTTTAAAAGGCTTAAACAGGCCTGTATTTGAAAGCAAACTTATAAGCAACATAAAAAAGGCCATTCATAAACTGGGAAAGGTTTCTATTACCAGGTCCCAAGCAAGGATATATATTGAGCCCGAAGTGGAAAACTATGATTTTGACGAGGCGTTAAAGCTCTTATCAAAGGTTTTCGGAATTGTTTCAGTAAGTCCGGTATGGAAGATAGATTCGGATTTTGAAATCATAAAAGAGAATTCGGTAAAAATGGTAAAGGACCTTGTAAAGCGGGAAGGCTATAAAACTTTTAAAGTTGAGACAAAGCGTGGAAACAAGCGTTTTCCCATGGATTCACCCGAGATAAGCAGGGAGCTGGGAGGATATGTTTTAAGAAACGTTCCCGAACTTAGTGTAGACGTGAAAAAACCAGATTTTATTTTGTATGTGGAAGTAAGGGAGTTCACATATATTTACTCGGAGATAATTCCGGCAGTTTGCGGAATGCCCTTAGGAAGCAATGGAAAGGCAATGCTTTTGCTGTCGGGAGGTATTGACAGCCCTGTGGCCGGCTGGATGATAGCCAAAAGAGGTGTTGAGATAGATGCAGTGCATTTTTACAGCTATCCTTACACCAGTGAGAGAGCGAAAGAGAAGGTTATTGAACTGGCAAAAATTCTGGCTTCGTACTGTCAAAAAATTAATCTCCATATTGTGCCCTTTACCGATATTCAATTGGAGATAAACGACAAATGTCCCCACGAAGAATTGACAATAATTATGAGAAGAGCCATGATGAGAATAGCAGAAATAATTGCAAACAAGACAGGAGCTTTGGCTTTGGTGACCGGAGAGAGTGTCGGCCAGGTTGCAAGCCAGACAATTCAAAGTCTTGCGGTTACAAATGCTGTAGTAAGTCTTCCGGTTTTTAGGCCCCTCATAGGTATGGATAAAAACGAGGTTATAGATATTGCCAGAAAAATCGGTACCTTTGAAACATCGATTCTTCCCTATGAGGACTGCTGCACGGTGTTTGTCGCAAAGCATCCTTCCACAAAACCGAAGCTAGAGAGGATATTGCAGTCCGAAAGCAAGCTGGATATTGAAGAGTTGATAAGCAAAGCAGTGGAAAATACTGAAGTTTTGACAATAACGGGAGATTAGAGGACAAATAAAAAAATAAAATAAGATATGTATGTAATATTATATAAACAAGCAACAATATCTATATAATGAGATGTTCAATTGAGCAGAACGGGCATAGAGGTATGGATATGTTGCTTGATTTTTTTTCAAAAAATAAAAATAGAGTTTTAATTGTTGCAGCAAGCGTTTTGCTGCTTATAGCTGCGTCTGTCTCGGTCTATATAATGGCAGTTTTAAACAGAAAAACTTTCTACGATGGTGTTTTTGTAGAGGGAATTGATGTTTCGGGGCTTAGCATTGACGAGGCGAGAGAGAGGGTAAAAAGAAAGCTTGACAGGATTGTGTACGAAAACAGTATTTTATTGAATTACGAAGACATGACATGGAAGATTGGCCTTTCGGATATATCATACGGCTTTCTTTTGGATGAGGCAATAGAAAGTGCCTATTCAATAGGAAGGGATGGCAGTGTTTTAAAAAGGCTTAAAACCATAAGGGCTCTAAAGTCCAATAAAAGGAACGTGCTTTCCGAAGTTGTTTTTTCGAAACCCCGTCTTGAGGAATATATTACCAGTATCAAAAAGCAAGTGGATGAAAATGCAAAAAATGCAACGGTAACCTATCAAAATGGAAAAATTACGTTTGATAAAGAGATTATCGGGCGATTTATGGACGTTGACAAAAATTTGAGTTTGTTAGAAAATAAATTATTAAGGAGAGATTTCTCATCTTTTGAGCTTGAAGTTTTAAAGGTTTATCCGAAAATCATGTACAAAGATATTTCGCATATTGAGGAGGTAATTTCCTCTTTTTCCACTGCTTTTAATTCATCCAACGTCAACAGAAGTCATAATATTAAGCTTGCGTGTGAAAGAATCAACAATACCGTACTGCTTCCCGGTGAGATATTTTCCATGGATGCCTCTTTGGGTACAAGAACGAAAGAAAACGGCTACAAAGATGCGCCAGTTATAGTTAAAGGCCGCTTGATTGAAGGGATCGGAGGGGGTGTGTGTCAGGTCACCACAACGCTTTATGTTGCAGTGCTGAAGGCAAAGCTTGAGGTGGTTGAAAGAGTAAATCATTCAATGCCTTTGGGCTATGTGGAGCCAGGTCAGGATGCAACAATATCGGAAGGATATATAGACTTTAAATTCAGGAATAACTCAGACCGTGCCTGCCTTATAAGTGCGACGGTTGTGGGAAACAAAATATTTGTAAAACTGCTTGGAGCAAAAAGCGGTTCAAATCGTGTTGTAAAGCTGAAATCCGTTGTTGTAGAGCGTATGTCCCCTCCAGAGGACGAGATAATTGTCGACAAATCCCTGCCCAAAGGTGCGGTGGAAGTTGAAAGAGAACCGGTGCAAGGGCTAAGAGTGGAGGTATATAGAGAAACTTACGAAAATAACAGACTTATTGAAAGGGAAAAAATATCCGAAGATATTTACAGACCGGTACAAGGACTAAAAAGAGTCGGCCCAAGTGACAATAGTGATACCAAAAAACAACAATAAACTATGTAAAAAGAGGGATGGATTAATGCTTGATTCATTGTATAACAAAAGTGTGGTATGTCCTGTATGTCAGAAAAAAATCGAAGTTACAAAGGTAAAGTCAAAGGATTGCGTTGTTGCCTCGAGGGATTCGGATTTTTGCATTTACTATGAAAGCGTAAATCCGCTTTTCTATGATGTATGGGTTTGCGAGCACTGTGGCTATGCGGCATTGCAAGAAAGATTCGAAAACATTTCGCTGATTGAGGCAAAGATAGTAAAAGAAAATATTTCAAAGTATTGGAAACCTAGAAGCTTCTGTGGAGAAAGGGATATTGAGAAAGCCATAGAAGCTTTTAAACTCGCTCTTTACAATCTTTGCAAAATGAGTGCAAAACCAATTGAGTTTGCAAAAGTATGTTTAAGGATTGCATGGCTCTACAGAATGAAAAATGATGATAGGGAGAAGGAATTTTTAGAGCATGCATTAAGGTATTATCGTGAAACCTATGAAAACGAACCCTTCCCGGTGGGAAAACTTGATGAATACACATGCGCATATATAATCGGAGAGCTAAGCAGGCGTGTGGAAAAATATGATGATGCGATATTTTGGTTCAACAAGATAATAAGCTCTCCTCAAGCCAGAGAAAATAAAGTACTGATTGATAATACCAGGGAGCAATATCGTTTGGCAAAGGAGGCAAAGGAAGCCAAGGAAAAAGGATAAAAATTTCATCTTTTGTCAAATTAATGCTTTATATTTACTTTAAATTATGATATATTTTATATAAAAAATATGATGGACGAGCGATGAAGAAAATTTTGCAAAAGCAAATTGAGCCATAGTATTTTTTGTAGAATTAAAGCTTTACTTACATACATATATCAAGGTTAACTTGTTGATTGGATTTCAGCGGAGGTAAATATGGAAATAGGCAAAGTTCCGAACAGTGTACTGACGGAGCTGATAATAAACAAGATTAAGGCAAACAGGAAAGAGATACTCATAAGACCCAAGATAGGTGAGGATTGTTGTGCTGTGGATTTCGGCAAGGATGTTTGTGTACTGTCCTCAGATCCCATTACGGGGGCGGTTAACGAGGTGGGACGTCTTGCAGTGCATGTATCCTGCAATGACGTTGCTTCGTGTGGAGCGGAACCTTTGGGTCTTCTTATGACAATTCTTGCCCCGGAAGGGACAAAAGAAGAGGATATTGAAAATGTCATGACCCAAATTGTCAATACCGCAAATTCTTTGAATGTTGATATTATAGGTGGACATACCGAAATAACCACTGCCGTAAACAGGATAGTGATAATCAGTACTGCCGTCGGAAAGGTGTTAAAGGACAAGCTGGTTACCACATCGGGTGCAAAGCCCGGAGACGACATTGTTGTTACCAAGGCTGCAGGTATTGAAGGAACGGCTATTATAGCCCATGACAAAGAAAAAGAGCTGGTAGACATAATCGGCAAGGAGACAGTGGAAAGGGCTAAAGCTTTTATAAATGACGTAAGTGTGCTAAAAGAAGGAATTATTTCAGGATTGTTTGGCGTAAATTCCATGCACGATGTGACCGAGGGCGGCATATTGGGAGCTGTCTGGGAAGTGACGCAGGCCTCGGGAACCGGAGCGGTGATATATAAAAGCAAAGTACCTGTGAAAGATGAGACGAGAAAAATCTGTAAAGTTTATGGGATAGATCCTCTAAAGCTTATATCAAGCGGATGCATGATAATAACCTGCCAAAATGGCCCTGCCCTTGTAAAAGAGCTTGGAGAAAATGGAATAGAAGCGGCCGTTATCGGACAAATAACGGCGGATTCGGATAGAAAGCTTGTTTGTGAGGATAATCAAGTCATTGATATTTGTGAGCCCGGTTCGGATGAGTTATACAAGGTTTGACAAAACGATTTTTGCATAATGAATAAAGTATTATTTTTGTGGGAAGGTGTTGTTTTATATTTAGGAAAAATTTTCTATAAAAGGAAGATTATTCTTTTGATAGAAGTATTATAATATCTTTTGATGTTGTTTTTTGTAAAGTCAATAATGTTATAATCATATCTAATTTGCTGTAAAGGCGGAAAGGAGGAATTATGAGCTATTGGATTGGAGTTGTGAGAGAAGAGATGACTTTGGGCAGTTACTATTTTACGATTCATACACCGGAGGGACAGCTCATTATGGAATCGGATTCGTACAAGGACCGTGCAAAAAGTGTACCCATCGATTTTAAGGTGATTGACTTTCTATACAGCTTGGACGCCAACAAACGCGAATCGGACAGAACAGGCTTTAGGCAATGGGAAAACGAAGAATTCTGGTTTAATAAAAATAACGGAATTAAAAACAATTTCTTTGCGAAACTAATGGGCTTTGATAAGTAAATCAATTGATAAATGGGGGGGATATATGAAACCTAAGGGGCATATATTGTCGGCAAATCTGCTTCGAGATGAGCTGATAAAAAATAACGGGCACCTTTTGCTTGAAGAATATGAGAACGGAAAGATGGTAAGAAAGCTCTATAAAGTGCCGGATATGTTCTACAGAGCTATAAAAAATTGTCCTACGTATTTTCGCGGAGGTGCAGTAGGACCGGACTTCTTTCCCGATATTTTCGACGGGCAGGGGTGGATACATCCGAGAAATTCCGGTAGTTGGCTTTCCTATATGCAAAAGAAGCTTTTAACCTACTCACCGGGAGACAGTGATTTTAATGAGGCTTTGGCTTTTTATCTGGGATATATGATACACTATGCGGGCGATATGTTTACTCACGATTATGTAAGTGATTATGCCGGCGGTCCTTTCCCTGAAATCTCAAGCATTCTGAAGGTAGTTGACGATTGGAAAAAAGTTAGTCTCAACCATCCCATCTTCTAAGAAATAAGAATTATAATTATACATCTCGCGATAGAAACCCATCTCGATAATTTAATAAGTTACGACATTCCTAAAGATGATTTTCGTATTGACATTCCCATAAGTTTTCTTCGTACTTGTTTTGCAACGCGTGGTGCAATAGAGGAAACAAATGCATTGAAAGGAAAAAGCGGATTGTCGAAGGGAAAATTGAAAGATTTCAACTTTTTGGAGCGTTTTGTATTCTATTATGAGAGGCTGCTTGAAAAAATGCTCAAGGCGGGTCGGTTTCTTTAAATGATATCACCGAAAAGGAAGAGTATATAGAAAGGTGGCTTAGGGTTTAGAGCCTATTCACCCAGCGAATAATCGACAAGGGTTTTTCGGAAGCATGGTCCGACTATAAACCGGATTTTATTAAGTTACTTGCTAATTATTTGTGCAGTTCGGAAGATGCAAGAAATGCCTGAGAGTTTTTTTCTTCAATTGCGGATGCGGTTTCCGATATATCAATTCCTTTACTTGATGTTATAAGTGAAGAGGTTGAAGATATTATTGAGGACCTAATACTCCTTCCCTATGTTCGTCCCATTGCTGCGTATATTACCGGCAGAGATCCGAGATATATAGACAGCTATGATGAAGCTATTGAAAGCATTAAAGAGCATTTTACCAATCCTGCAAAACTTTTTCTTGCACTGGGAATGAACAACCTTCAGCAAAAACTGGAGCAGGAATGGTGCAGATTTTGGAAGAATAAAAATTGCTTTGACCAGCCTTTTTTGGAATTTAAACGTTGCCTGAACATGGGGAAATTGTGCCTTATCGGAACTGACAACATCAACAAAATAATTGACAGATATTATGAAAAGCCAAAGGCAGGCGAGCCTCAATACAAGAAAAGTGAGATTATGCTTCACAAACACACCTTGAAGTGGTCAATCCATGAGATTTTGGTTGTTGCTGCAACTGCTAATTCATCAAACGCAGGTACTAGATGCAAGGTATTTTTCGGGCTTAAAACAAACAATAATGTGTCGGGGAAGATGGACAAGGTTTTTGAAATACAGCTCAATAGTCAAGAACCCTTCGTCTTACAGGAAATGACCAATGGAAAGCGGAGAATATATATGTAATTGATGTAAGAACCGGTATTATGCTTGCAAAAGCATCCAACATTGCACTGCCGTGCGGAAGTGCCGTTGAAATAGGTGTGCTAGAGCAGCTTGAGGATGCATACGGCAAATTGCAGGATGGGGTTGTAAGAATAAATACCATAACAGGGCTTATGGTTACTGTAAAAACCAGCAGTGACTTTGGTTCGGGAACGGACGGAGATGTCATATTTAAAATGGAGACAACTCATGGAAGTGTGGAAAAGTTGCTGGATAAAAGATTTTACAACGATTTTGAAATGTTTGACAGGACCTACATGGACAATTTTATAAACCGGGACGAAGGCTTGGGTATACGTAGGCTTCAGGTAGTAATTAAAACAAGTGACGATATGTGGTCCGGAACCGATGATAATGTGTATATGGAGATAAAATTTGACGACAGTGTCCGCTCTCACCATTATTGCGAAGGTAAACACAGGGTTTATCTTAATACGAGATGGCACAATGATTTTGAAATAGGAGATATCGACACTTTCAATATTTGCTTGCCTGAGAGAGTTCAAAAGTCAAGCATCAAATCCTTTGAATTTTATAAAAAAGGGAGCGACGACTGGAAGATAGAATGGATAAAAATAAGCGACTTGGAGACGGGGGAAGTGCTCTGTTATGAGCAAAGTATCAACCGGAAGCTAAAGCTTTCGGGAGAGCGCCTTGTTATCTCAAGCGGTTATTGGAATGACCCTGTATAGATATAGGCTTATAGTAAAATAATTGTTGACATAGTAGGTAATTATTTATTATAATTTTACTTGTTAATTAAATAAAAGCGGATGATTGCTATGGGAGAGTCATTGGAGATGATCCAATGCACCGAAGGAGTGATACTTTCAGGTTTGTGACCATGGCCGGACGCACCTCTGGAGAGACCGTAAAGGCGCCGAAGGGGCAAATGAGCAGTTCTTTGGGGAGCTGTTCAGAAATCTCTCAGGCAAAAGGACAGAGAAGGAATTTTATTTTTTATGGACGTATACAGTTCGATACTTCCTTTTTGTCAGTCTTTTCGGAGGTCAAATCCTTTGGATTTGGCTTTTTTTCTATTCCTTTGGTGCAATTGACCGCAATATTATGTTCCCTTTATCAATATAGGAGGTTTTTTTATGTTTGGTTTGAATGAAATATCGAAAATCGATCCCGAGGTTGCGAAGGCGATCGAGCTGGAGGTTAATCGTCAGAGAAACAAGATTGAGCTTATTGCATCTGAAAATTTTGTCAGTAAAGCAGTAATAGAAGCAATGGGCACACCGCTGACCAACAAATATGCTGAAGGATACCCGGGAAAGAGGTATTACGGAGGCTGCGAGTTTGTTGACATCGTTGAAAATCTTGCTATCGAGCGGGCAAAAAAAATATTCGGAGCGGAACATGCAAACGTGCAGCCGCATTCAGGGGCTCAGGCAAACATGGCTGTGTTTTTTGCGGTATTGAATCCCGGCGATACGATTCTTGGAATGAATCTTTCCCATGGAGGACATTTGAGCCATGGAAGCCCTGTCAATATGTCCGGTAAATATTTCAATGTTGTATCCTATGGAGTAAGCCAAAAAGATTGCAGGATAGACTATGATGAAGTGAGAAATCTTGCAAAGGAACACAGACCGAAGCTTATTGTGGCGGGAGCCAGTGCGTATCCCAGAATAATAGATTTTAAAGCTTTCAGAGAAATAGCAGATGAAGTTGGGGCATATTTGATGGTGGATATTGCACATATAGCGGGACTTGTTGCAGCAGGACTTCATCCGAACCCTGTTCCTTATGCCCACTTTGTTACCACTACCACTCACAAGACTTTGAGAGGCCCAAGAGGCGGATTGATACTGTGCAGCAATGAGTATGCGAAAATGATTGATAAGGCTGTTTTCCCCGGAATACAGGGAGGTCCTTTGATGCATGTTATTGCAGCAAAAGCGGTAAGTTTCGCTGAAGTCTTGACCGATGAATTCAAAGAGTATCAGAAGCAGATTGTAAAGAATGCAAGCTCTCTTGCCAACGCCTTGATGGAAAAAGGTATTAATCTTGTTTCCGGAGGAACGGACAACCATCTCATGCTGGTTGATTTGAGAAATAAAGGTCTTACGGGTAAATACGTACAACATATTCTTGATGAGGTTTGCATTACCGTAAACAAAAACGGTATTCCTTTTGACCCTGAAAGTCCGTTTGTTACCAGCGGTATCAGAATAGGAACACCGGCTGTTACAGCAAGGGGAATGAAAGAAGAGGATATGCTTGAGATAGCAGATCTTATCAACCTTACTATTACTGATTATGAAAATTCAAAAGAGTCCGTAAAGGAAAGGGTAAAGACTCTGTGCGAAAAATACCCTTTATATGCATAAGGCTTAATTGATTAAGAAGAAAACACCGGGGAAAATCACCGGTGTTTTTTTTCAGACAAAACGAATGCTTTAGCGTACAATATAATAAATATGTTTTTAATACTAGCCAACTATAAGGGGGATCCTTTGATGAAAAAATTGTATCTTTCGAATTCGGATAAAATGATTAGCGGAGTGTGTGGAGGACTTGCCGAATATTTTGAGATTGATTCGACTCTCATAAGACTTATTGCTGTAATAGCCACTGTTCTGACCGGATTTGTTCCGGGTATTGGCATTTATATAGCTGCAATGATTATAGTGCCCAAAAAGCAGTTTTTTTAAAGGTAGTCTATATACTGTTGTGTCCGATTTCAATTATTATTGGAGAACCGTAAGTTAAGAGACTGCAGGAATTTAAAAAATTCTCTGCAGTCTCTTAATAAATAGGAGAGTTTCATATTCTTCCAAGTATATGTGCCATGAAGAAATACTTTATGCGTCCTAAGGAGACTCGTGTTTTTGAAACTATGGGCTCATAAAATTTCATAACATTTGATTTGTCTTCTTCGGTTACTTCATTGGGGCTGTATCTGGCTTTTACGAATATGGATGCAACATCAATAAACTTTTGGGGTGTGAAGTACCCATAGTCATCCAGCCTTTTTGCATATTCAAGAGGGGTCTCGGCCGGACGTACAGGCATATATTGGTACAAAAGATGATTTAGGTACACTTCGTATAATTTTATCACTGCTTCCTTGGGCGGCATATTTAAGATGGCCTTAAGCTTTTGCTTTCGTCTGATTTTATTGATGACGATAACAGTCAACACAATGAAAGCAAAGCCTGCAAATACCGCGACGAAAATTAAGACAGCATTGATAAACGGATTTTGACGTTGGACAGGTTGGGGAGCCATATCGGGCTTGTTTCCTTCATCATTGTTTTGGTTTTGAAGCCCTGTGCCGGTGGTTTGGGGAAGCATTCCGCTCATATTGTGCCTAAAGCCGTTGAAGCTGTAAAACGAATTCTGCCGGTAGACAGGGGTCGGTTCAAAGGAAACCCATCCGAATCCTTCAAAATAAATCTCCGGCCAGGCATGGGCCTGCTCATTTGTGACTTCGTAAACATCGTCTTTTGATTGCGGAGGAAGAACAAAGCCTTCAACATAACGGGCCGGAAGTCCTACGCTGCGTGCTAAGACTACCATGGCAGATGCAAAATACACACAATAGCCTTCCTGTTTTTCAAAAAGAAAGTAGTCCACAAAATCCCTGTCGGCTGGGGGGTCCCCGGGAGTTAATGTATAGCTGTAGTTTGAAGAAAGATATTTTTCAATCGCTTTTGCCCGGTCAAAATTGGTGGTTTCATTGTCCGTTATTGAAACGGCAAGGTCTTTTACCCTCTGAGGAAGCTCTGAAGGTAAATTTAGGTAAGTATTGTAAATATAGACTGAATTGGAGTTTGAAGACTTAAACTGCTCAAGCTTCTTCATGTCTTCTGAATCGTTAAGTTCGTTAATACACATTTGGAAATATTGCTCCAAATCTTCCCGTTCAAAAATATTGTCGAGATTATAATTATTTATGAAACCATTAACGAGGTATTCATATAACAGGTCGCTTAAAGTTATATTGTCCGCAGTATTTCTTATTATATTTTTTATTGAAAACTGAACTGAATATCTATTCAGCATCAAAGGCTCGGAATCGTATGCCCTTTCTGCTTCGTCCAACAAATCCTTTAAATATTCGCTGTAGAAATGTTCATAGATTTCATCTGTAAGCCTGTTTAGTTCAACGCTGTACAGGCCGCGCATACTTTGCCTTAGAAGGTTACTGAAGTTTTCGCTGTAGGTATTTAGGCTATAACTTTCAAAGGAATAGCTGAAGTCCTTGTTTAGGAATTTATTGGAGGTAAGTATTCCATCTTGGTTTATTAATACTGCATCACCTACTTTGGACGAAAATTTGAAGTTTTCTGATTTGAGCGGTGTAAAAAGGGATTTGGTCCTCATATTTTCATACTTTACTTTGACATTATGTTTTGAAATAATGTTGGGTATGGTTCCGTCGCTCTCCGAAAATTTGTATATGTTGTTTTCCGGATCCAGTTTGGCGACAAGGAGGGGTAAGCCTGTTTTCATTTCTAAAATATCAAGGCTCATTCTATTTGGGATTTTCAAATTGACATTGTCTTGTTGTAAACTTTTCCAACTGTTTCCCAAATAAGTATCGCATGCCCGTCCCCTCAAGTAAACGCTGCGGTCGGAAGTAACCTCCATTATCTTTATATTATTAGGCTGTATATTTCCGCCCAAATCTCCCTCATCTCCAAATCCGGTGGAATAAAAGGAAAAGTAATCCGAGTCAAGACCCAAGGCGTTTTTTCCATGGCCAAATCCAAGTTCATTATAAAAGCTGTTGAGTTTGCTGTCCAGCCATTTCCATTCGATGGGCTTGGAGCTTGCAGGCATTGAATTTGCCAGAAAGACAATGAGGATGCATATGGGTGCGGTTCCGAGTATAAATCCCGATGGGCTGACAAAATCGTTATCTGAGCTTTCCAGGCACTTTTTTTTGTATATATACATGAAGTAATAAGCGATTATCGATATGGCGAAGGTGTAAAAAGATATATAGGCACGGGGTACGAAGAAATCCAGCATCCATTGGGATACAAAAGTAATTGATCCACTCAACAGAATAATCATAAAGCTGAACTTCTTAACAGTAAAGATATATACAAGCAGTGTAAGCGACAGAGCAAGAATGGCGGTAATGAAAAAAGCATAGTAGTTATCGGAAAGTATTGCTTCGTCATAAATATATCTGGAAAGCCACTGAAAGGGCTGAATGACATATGCCAAATCTCCTCTTATGGCCAGGAATATAGTCCCTGCTACAAGAGAAAGTATTGTAAGCGGCACGGAAATTTTTGATACAGATTTGTTTGTAAACAGTACCGAGTATATTAAAAGGATAATAGCTACAAGTCCTAAAATATAAAAAGATGAATAAGGGAAATTTAGCGTGGTAGTCAAAGGATAAACCAGGCTGAAACTCATCATGGCTGCCATGACGAAACAGGCCAAATAATCGAGAAATCTTTTGTTATACATATTTTACTTCGCCTCACTTTAAAAAAGTTCTATCTATGCTCCAGAACACCTTTAATGTCATTTTCCGTTTTTATTTTATAAACCATAACTCCGATTTCCAAAAGCTCATTTAAAATGTCATTTACTTCAGAAGACACGTTATTTGCAATGCAATCCGGAAAAGCATACACCAAGCTGAGGTTATAGCCCATAAGTTTTGTTTTGTAAATTTCCTCATAGAGTTCATAGTCTAAATTGGACGTAAAAAGAAGTATGGAAGTTCTTTTCAAGATATTGTTTTTTACATAAATATTAAGGACGTCTTTTATATTCATATCGTTTTCAAATTTGACACCGGATAAAATATTGAAAATTTCCTGAAATTCCAATGGATTTTTTGCTTCGATATCATTAAATCCTTTATTGTTGTAGTATACAAGGTTAATTGGTATCCAGTTGGAAAGGCAGTAATAAATTACGGCAATGGAAGCCTCAATAAGCATATCTTCAATTACAGAGTTTTGTTCAAAGGAATGACTGTTTTTCTTAATGTCCAGCAGAATCGCGGAGCTTGTTTGCGATGAACCTTCAAAGTTTTTCACAAGGAGTTCGTTCATTTTTGAAGAAAGCTTCCAGTGTATTTTCTTCATGCTGTCACCATATATGTACTTTCTTATATCAGAAAAGGTCATGGTGTTTTCAAGCCTGTTGTTTGACAGAGCATGAGATTCTGACAGATAGTCTGTTTTGAGCTTGAGGCTGTCCAGCTTTACAAGACGGGGATGCACTGTAATATTTTTTATTGAAATGGGTTGATGAACAAACTTTACAATGCCCAGATAGTCTTCGAATTCTATACTCTTTACTCCCACGGAAAAATTTCCGCGGTATTTGCAGCAAAGCTTATAGCTGAAGGTTTTCTTCTTAAATGGAAGAAGAGAAAAACATTTTGAATCAAATTGGTTTACAAAAATTGTATCACTATTGCAAAAATTAATTTTAATATATGGGTAGAGGAAAAAATCTTCATTATTTATGCTTAAGGTGTAGTTTATTTCCTCACCCTTTACCACTTCGCGTTTATCAATTTCTTGAATATATTTGAATCTTATAAAAGCAATAGATGTTATGGCAATAGAAATAAACGGCAGCAAAAGAACCGTATAAAACAGCATATATGGAATTTTGCCCCCATAAAAATAGATAAACAGCAAGGACAGAACATATAAAATTGAATATAAAATCCTATTTTTTACCATAATTATTCACCGTCGGAACACTAACAGATTTTATTATTGTATTAATTATTTCTTCAGATGATATTTTTTTTAGCCTTGCTTCCTGCTTTAATATAATCCTGTGGGAAAGCACCGGTATTGCCATGAGCTTTACGTCCTCGGGAATTACAAAATTTCTTTCATTGTATAAAGCCCATGCTTGGGAAGCTCTGTATAATGAAAGGGAACCTCTGGGGCTCGAACCAAGGCTTACTTCGGAATGGGACCTTGTCCGGCTTACTATTTCAACTATATAATTGTTGATGGATTTATCAACGAAGACTTTTTTCACCTCATTTTGGATATTCAATATATTGCTGCTGTCTACTACAGGCTTTAGGGACTCTAGAGGGTTTTCGTCCTGGAACCTTGAGAGTATTTCGGATTCTTCGAATTTTTCTGGATAGCCTATGGAAACTTTCATAAAAAACCTGTCCAGTTGGGCTTCGGGAAGGGGATAGGTGCCGAGATATTCTACAGGGTTTTGGGTTGCCAGTACCATAAAAGGTCTGGGAAGATTGTATGTTATGCCGTCAACCGTCACCTGCTTTTCTTCCATTGCTTCAAGAAGACTTGCCTGTGTTTTTGGAGAAGTTCTGTTTATCTCATCCGCAAGTATTATCTGACTCATAATGCTTCCGGGATGATATTCGAATTTACCTTCTTTTTGATTGTACATGGTAAAACCGGTAATGTCAGAAGGAAGAATATCTGGTGTGAATTGAATTCTTTTAAACGAAGCATTTACAGACTTTGCAAGGGAAGATACGATGCTGGTTTTGCCGACACCGGGTACATCTTCAATCAATACATGTCCATCGCAAACTAGTGACAGCAGTATAAGTTCAATGGACTTTCTTTTTCCCACAATGACCTTTTCAATATTTGACACGATTTTGTTTAAAATTTCGACTGAGCTTTGCATACTTTGTCCCCCAATACAATAATTTCTGTTTTTATAAAAATGATTTTTATATCAAAATAATATACGAATTGATATATTTATAAACAATAAAAGCTTGCACCGTTCCGTTCCTTTGCTTTTGACTCTTTTTTTCACAGCTTTTATATATCCAGTGTTTTTATTATTTCTTTCAAGGTGTCTCCGGACTTTCTGAGAAGCTGAATTTCTTCTTCACTGAAAGGCACTTTCAGTATTTCTTCAATACCGTTCATGCCTACAATTGTCGGTACACTGAGACATACATCATTAAGACCGTATTGACCTTCTAAGAGACTTGAAACTGTAAGAATTGAGTTTTCGTTTCTGACTATCGCTTCGACAATTCTTCTTACGGCAAGGGCTACAGCGTAGTAGGTTGCACCTTTATTGCCGATGATTTCGTAAGCTGCGTTTTTAACACTTTCATATATTTTACGGCGTGAAATTTGTTCCTCACACTGATGACAATCATCGCAGTAACGCTCCATAGGAATTCCTGCGATATTTGCAAGACTCCATGCGGCAACTTCGGTGTCACCGTGTTCACCGACGATATAAGCATGGACATTTCGCGCATCCACTTTTACGTGCTCGCTTAAAAGATAGCGGAACCGGGCGGTGTCAAGGACTGTTCCTGAGCCTATGACCTTGTTTTTGGGAAAGCCGGATAATTTGTAAGTTACATAAGTTAAAATATCTACCGGATTTGTTACCACCAGAAGAATGCAGTCATTATTATATTTTACAATTTCGCTGACAATGCTTTTAAATACTTGGGTATTTCTTTTTACGAGATCGATTCTTGTTTCGCCTTCTTTTTGGTTGGCTCCGGCAGTAATAATTACTATATCGGACCCGGCACAGTCTTTATAATCACCGCGGTAAATGTCCACAGGTCTTACAAAAGGCATGCCGTGGTTTAAATCCATAACTTCACCGTCGGCTTTCTTTGTATTTAAATCTATCAGTACAATTTCAGATATCAGACCGCTGAGCATCAATGTATAAGCGGTTGTGGAACCCACAAACCCTGCACCGATAACAGTAACTTTTTTAATTACTTTTTTGTTGTTCATATTTTTCCTCCTTGGTGAATATATGTTTGATAATAGTAATATTATAACCTATTTGGTTTCTTCAAGTCATTAACTTTTGTAAGTTTTAAATGTTAAAATATTGAATCGTGCAAAGATTTTATAAGTATGCTGCATTCTAAAAAATATTTGACGCAAACTTGTTTGTTTACTTTTATTTTACTACACTAATTGATATAATAGGTTACAAAAAGTTTAAATTTAAGGAGTTTTTCTATATGAATGCAGAAATATTGGCGGTTGGAACCGAGCTTTTAATGGGGCAGATAGCAAATACCAATGCCCAATATATATCCAAAAAGCTCAACGATATCGGTGTGAATGTGTATTATCACAGTGTGGTGGGAGACAATCCTGCAAGGCTTAAAGACAGTCTTCTTGCGGCATTAAAAAGGTGCGATCTTGTTGTTATGACCGGAGGACTCGGTCCTACTCAGGATGACCTTACAAAGGAGACTGTTTCCGAAGTTTTGGGCAAAAAGCTTGTTTTGCACGAGGAGAGCCTCCAAAGGATTAAAGCTTTTTTTGACAGGATAAACCGGAAGATGACTGACAATAATGTCAAGCAGGCATATCTTCCGGAAGGCTGCATAGTTGTTGAAAACAATAACGGTACAGCCCCGGGCTGTATTATTGAAAACAACGGAAAGATAGTGGTTATGCTTCCTGGCCCTCCTTCGGAAATGATTCCTATGCTTGACGATACTGTTGTTCCCTATCTGAAAGAAAAATCGGGATACAGGATAGTGTCTAAATATCTAAGGGTGTTTGGAATAGGGGAATCGCAGCTTGAAGAGATGATTATGGATTTAATTGACAAACAGGATCGCGTCACCATAGCAACTTATGCAAAAGACGGACAGGTGACTATAAGGCTTACCGTAAAATCTATGACAGAGGAAGAGGGTATTGGTGAGATACTTCCTTTACAAAATGAGATAGCTTCAAGGCTGAAGGATGCGTTGTACAGCACAGAAGATGAGGAACTGGAGTATGTGGCATCAAAAATGCTTCTTTCAAGCAACATTACGATAGCAACCGCCGAGTCATGTACAGGAGGACTGATTTCCGCAAGGCTTACCGATATGCCGGGAATATCAAAGGTTTTTAAAAGAGGCATTGTGTCTTACAGCAATGAATCTAAAATGGAAAACCTCGGCGTTCGGCGTGAAACTTTGGAAAGGTACGGTGCTGTGAGCAGCGAAACTGCAACCGAGATGGCCGAAGGCGTAAGAAAAATTGCTTCAACTGATATAGGTTTGGCGGTTACCGGCATTGCAGGCCCTGACGGCGGTACGGATGAAAAGCCTGTGGGCTTGGTTTATATTGCCATAGCACACGATTCCGGGACTTATACAAGGGAGCTTAGGCTTGCCGGAAACAGAAACAGAATAAGAAACATGACAGTGCTTAATGCTTTTGATATGATAAGAAAGTACGTAATGAAGCTAAAAAGATAAATCCTTTAACTATAATAGAAAATAACAAGAGAAAAGTCCGGGAGGATATACGAATTGGGAAAGAATAAAAAGCTTACCAGTGCTGCTCTTATTGTTATGTCATCCATTGTAGTAAGCAGAATGACAGGTTTTTTAAGAGAGATGCTTGTACCGAACCTGATAGGGGTTAATGAAGCAGGGGATGCTTATACTATTGCCTTTAGAATCACTGGTCTAATGTATGATATGTTGGTTGGAGGTGCAGTATCGGCAGCTCTTATTCCTATTTTGTCCGGCTATATTGCCCGGGATGATGAAGAGACGGGATGGAAAGTGGTGGGCACCTTTATAAATACAGTTATTGTTGCCATGGTTGTAATGTGCTTTTTGGGGATATTTTTTGCTCCTTGGCTGGTTTCCCTCATTGCTATAGGGTTTGAAAGCGAGGCTCAAAGACAGCTCACTGTTGACCTTATGAGAATACTTTTTCCTTCCGTCGCCTTTCTTATGATGGCGGGACTTTGCAACGGCGTTTTGAACTCCTACAACAGGTTTGCCGCAGCAGCATACGGTCCATCGCTTTATAATATTGGAAGTGCCGTGAGCATAATCGTGTTTTCCAATAGCAAATGGTCAGTCAGAGGTGTTGCCTTTGGGGTAATGATAAGCTCGCTTATTTATTTTTTGTTTCAGTTGTCCTTTGCCGCTAAAAATCTAAAGCATTACAAGTTTAAGTTCTATTTGAAGCACCAGGGGTCAAAGAGGCTCTTTAAGCTTGCAATACCTTCTTTGATGTCTTCGGCCATTGTACAGATAAATGCAGTTATTAGCGGTACTTTTGCAACATTGTTTGGCGTTGGCGGGGCAACAGCACTGAATATCGGAGACAGAACCTGGCAGCTTCCTTACGGTGTGTTTGCCCAGGGTATGGGTATTGCCATGCTGCCTTCCTTGTCCGCAAATATCGCGAAAGGAGAGGTGGATGAGTACAAGAACACTCTTATAAAGGGTATAAAAACTGTGCTGTTTTTTACCGTACCGTCCGGTATAGGCTTTATTGTATTGAGAGAGCCGATAATAAGGACCATATTTAAATTTACAAACAGGTTTGACGAGGGAGCTGTAAGTGTTGCGGGAAATGTCCTGATGTTTTTTTCCATTGCTCTTTTGAGCCAGTCCGTTGTCACTGTTATGAACAGGGCTTTTTATGCAGTTAACGATACTTTTACGCCCCTTTTGATAGGAGGAAGCACTATAATAATTAATATACTTTTAAGTTTTGTGTTTTATAAAACGACAAATCTTGGCGTTGCGGGAATGGCCCTAGCTTACTCCCTTGCCAGCGCGTTAAATGCTTTTCTTCTTTTGACCATTCTAAGCAAAAAAATGAAAGGCATTTATTTGGACAGGCTTTTGAGATTTCTTTTGAAGGTGGTGCCTTCGGCACTGATAATGGGAATAGTTGTTTTCATAACAAATACCTGCTTTGTACCTAGTACAAAAACCAAGGTTATGCAGCTTTTATATCTTATCTTTCAGATAGCCTTAGGGGCATTGGTATATTCTATTGCTGTGCTCGCGCTTAGGGTTGAGGAGGCATCATATTTTAAAGATATGGTTTTATCAAAGTTTAAAAAACTAGTAAAAAAATAGAATTTTTTGTGTAAAGAAATTCAAAAGTTATTGACTATATAATTGTGTTAATGTATAATTATTAAGAACACATGTTCGATATATAGGAGGATGATTGGATGATTGAGAAGAAAAAAGCTCTTGAGATGGTTTTGGGACAGATAGAAAAGCAATTTGGTAAAGGGGCGGTTATGAAGCTAGGCGAGAACACCCATATGAATATAGAGACCATTCCTACCGGAGCATTGGGTCTTGATATAGCACTGGGAGTCGGGGGAGTGCCAAGGGGAAGAATTGTTGAAATATTTGGCCCTGAATCATCCGGTAAGACAACAGTTGCTTTGCACATTATTGCCGAGGCTCAAAAAGCAGGCGGTGAAGCGGCATTTATAGATGCCGAGCATGCATTGGACCCTGTGTACGCAAAGAATCTGGGAGTCAACATAGAAAATCTTATTGTTTCGCAGCCGGATACCGGAGAGCAGGCTTTGGAAATTGCGGAGGCCCTTGTAAGAAGCGGAGCAATTGACGTTATTGTAATCGACTCGGTTGCAGCTTTGGTGCCGAAAGCAGAAATAGACGGTGAAATGGGCGATGCCCATGTGGGGCTTCAAGCAAGACTTATGTCCCAGGCATTAAGAAAGCTTTCCGGTGTTATTAACAAGTCAAAGACCACAGCAATATTTATAAACCAATTGAGGGAAAAAGTAGGGGTTATGTTCGGCAATCCTGAAACCACGCCGGGAGGACGAGCTTTAAAATTCTATTCTTCGGTAAGGCTTGATGTCAGAAGGACAGAGTCCATCAAGCAGGGAAATGAGATAATAGGAAACAGGACAAAGGTTAAGGTTGTTAAAAACAAAGTTGCTCCTCCTTTTAAAGAAGCAGAGTTTGATATTATTTATGGTCAGGGTATTTCGAAGGAAGGAAATGTCTTGGATGTTGCCGTAAATCTTGACATTGTAAATAAAAGCGGTGCATGGTTCTCCTACAACGGTCAAAAGATTGGTCAGGGAAGGGAGAATGCAAAGCAATTCTTGAAAGAGAACCCTGAAATATTAAAGGAATTGGAAGCAAAAATCAGAGAAAACTACAACCAGGCGTTTCTGATGAGTATTAATGCTCATGTGGAAACCGATGATGACGAAGTGGATTTGGAAGATGAAGAATAGTTTGCTTATTGCTATTTAGAGCGGTATGGCAGTATAATGCAGCATTATGTTAAGTAGTATAACTTTCTGTGTGAATGTCCTTAAGGTGCATATCATATGATATGCACCTGGATTTTATGCACGGTTTTATTGTATAATTAAAATAAAGGAAGTATTTTTGTCATTTTCAGGATAGAGTGTTGGTGGTAGATATGGTAATTACTTCAGTAGAAAAGGATACGAAGAACCGGGGTATGCTTTCTGTCTTTGTAGACGAGGAATATGCTTTTTCAATACCGGAAGAAGATTATTTTAGATTGTGCCTTTATGACAAAAAAGAGTTGTCAAGTGACGAAATCGAAGAAATCAAAAAAAATGTTACTCAAAAAAGTGCAAAATACAAGGCTGTAAAATATCTGTCTTATAAATATATGACAGAAGCTGAGCTTTCCGAAAAGCTTCGCAAAGACGGATATGGCGAGGATATTATTTTTAGTGTTGCAACCGAGTTGAAATCCATGGGATATATAAATGATTTGATATATGCGCAAAAGTATGTCTATGACAGGTTAAAGCTAAAACCCAAATCTAAAAAGATGCTGAAGATGGAGCTTAAGCAAAAAGGAGTGTCCGATGAAATCGCAGAGCAGGTTTTAAGGGAGCTGGATTTTGACGAGGACGTGGCGATAGAGCGGTTAATAAGGAAGAAATTTGGCAAATACGACATGAAAGAATCCAAAATTCAAAGAAAAATATATTCTTTTTTGCTGCACAGAGGGTTTGATTTTGAAGATGTAAAAAGAGTTTTGCACAGGATGGTTGATTCTGATTAAATCAAATTTTCTTGGCGTATTGTTCCTTACCTTGAGTAGTTCTGACCTTGGATAATTATTTTTCAAAAAATACTATTACAAATCTTAAAAATCACTTTATTTTCTTTAAAAAACATGATATAATATTGAACCGGAGATGCTACTATAAATTGCATAAAAGCTTAATAGGCGAGCTTTGTTCGATGCTTTTTACGGTTAAAACGACCTTCATGCACATATTAACATAAGCAAAAAATGTTACATGGCATACGATGCAAGGTCTGTTATATAATTATTACTTTATAAAAGGGTGGGGAAAATGAAAAAGAACTGTGCGTTATTGTGTGTTATGTTACTTGTAATGGGCATTTTTGGTGTTGGCAAAGTACCTGCTTATGCCAATGGCACCTTTGGAGGCTACCCTTGGGTGGATCCTAAAGACTTTAAGGGGACGACAGGGGTAAAAATAACAGATGAGGGCCTTGAAGTAAGTTTTCAGAATATAAATTATTCGGATTATGCAGCAGGAGCAGCAACTACCGTGGCTGGAGAGAAAGCTGTGCCGTTAAACGAGGACTGGGCAGATTATAAAGCTATAAACTTTACGGTGAAAAATCCAAATACTGCAGAAGTTCAAATCGGGGTGGGGATATGTACCGGACCGAACTGGTATTGGCATGAATCTCCTACAGTTTCTATACCAGCAGGTAGGACAAAAGAAGTGACTGTGAGTCTAAAAGATGCCGTATGGAAAACGGAAGCCACCAATTGGATGAATATTTCCACAATTTCAAATATTAATGATGTTAAAAAAATCGTTGTCAAAATTATGGGCAATCAAGTAACGGGTAAGATTGTCCTTACACACTGGAACGTCGGAGAGCCTGCCTCAGGCAATACATACAATCCCAATCCGTCACCTATTTCGGCACCGGGACAGTTTAAGGTACAGGACGGACACCTTTTTGACGCAAACGGATATCCTTTTGTTATGAGGGGCGTAAACCATGCCCACACTTGGTTTAAAACCGAGCTTGAGACTACTATTCCGGCATTAGCAAAGGCAGGCTGCAATACCGTAAGAATAGTTCTTTCAAACGGTACGAAATGGCAAAAGGATGATATATCTTCGGTTAGACGAATATTGGAACTTTGCGAACAATATAAAATGATTGCGGTATTGGAAGTACATGACGCCCTTGGAGTGGACCAGGAACAGCCGCTGCTTGATGCCGCAAGATATTTTGTTGAAATAAAAGATGCTTTAAAAGGCAAGGAAGACCGAGTTATTATCAACATTGCCAATGAATGGTACGGAAGCTGGAACGGTCAAGGATGGGCCGAAGGCTATAAAAAGGCTATCGCTATAATCAGGGATGCCGGGCTTACTCATACGATAATGGTAGACTGTGCGGGATGGGGACAGTATCCTCAATCAATCCATGATTACGGAAAGGATGTGTTTGAATCCGACCCGCTGAAAAACACCATGTTCTCAATACATTTTTATGAATATTCCGGCGGAAATGCCGCCATGGTAAAGAGTAATATTGACGGGGTTATTAATCAAGGCTTGGCTCTTTGCATCGGTGAGTTCGGATGGAAGCATACCGATGGGGATGTTGATGAAGCTACTATTATGAGTTATTGTCAGGAAAAGAATATAGGTTGGCTTGCATGGTCATGGAAAGGTAACGGAGGAGGCGTCGAATATCTGGACCTTTCAAATGACTGGGCGGGAACAAGCCTGACAGAGTGGGGAAATACTGTTGTAAACGGTCCAAACGGATTGAAAGAGACTTCAAAACTTTGTACAATATTTACAGGTCAAAATCCTCAAGAGCCAACTTTGCCTCAAGATAAAAAGGGAGACCTTAATGGTGACGGAAAGGTCAATTCAATAGATCTAACATATATGATAAGATATCTTCTTAGAATTATTAAAGTTTTACCGGCCGAAGACAATTCTGTTGCAGACCTTAACAACGACGGAAAGATCAATTCAACAGACTTCTCATTGTTAAAGAGATATATTCTTCGTGAGATAAGCGGATTTTGATTGAGAAATAATTGATAACAGCAATAACCTGTGAATAGAAGGGCGATGATGGTTGTATATTCAATCATCATCGTTTTTTTGCATAATTAAGCATCTGTAATAATTGAAGCAAATAAGAGCATGAGATAGTAGGAAAATAAGAAATAATAATTTATAATGGTTAATGGAGAGACAAATGAAAGGAGAACAAGGAATTGATTATAAAGACAATAAGCAGATTATTGATTGAAAGAGGCAATTATATTCCTTTTGAAGACAGAGGAGAAATTTATGTTGCTGACAACAGGGCTGTGCTTCATAGATACGGCCCTGAAGGTTATGTTGCTGTAGAGCTTGTAAACGGTGATTGGCTTTCACCCGAGCAAATAAAAGCAGATCTTGAAGTGATAAGAGAAAGACAGGAGCAATTGAAAAAAGAGAAGATTGGCAGCTATTATTTTAAGGTTTTATTCTTTTCATCGGATTTGCCTAAGGAAAAACAGGAGATTTTGGCTTTAGAGGAGTATAATAAAGGAATCAACGGAAATTACTTGTGCTGTATGAGTGTAAATATTGAAAAGAAAGAAGTTGTCAAGTACTATAAATATCCTCTCGTATCCTATGGCATCGAAAGCCAAATCAAATATTTTTTCAGCGAAGGCTTTGACGAAGATTATGGCAATGTTGATTTCAACGAATTAAAGAATAAAAGAGATAAAACGTATACAATTGAATTGGGAAATGAAAAGCCATGGATAACCTACATCCTCATAGCGGTTAATATTGTTGTCTGGTTGCTTTTGGAAGTTTATGCTAAAAGCAAAGGAGTTGACGCGTCAAGCCTGTTAATAGATTTTGGAGCAAAAGAAAATACTCGTATAATGATGGGAGAATACTGGCGGTTTTTAACCCCGGTTTTTTTGCATAACGGTATTACACATCTTCTGGTAAATTCCTATTCCCTTTATATTTTGGGTAACACAGTTGAAAGACTTTTGGGAAAAGGCAAGTTTTTGTTTGTGTATATTATGTCCGGACTTATGGGCAGTATAGTGAGCTTCATTTTCTCAATATCACCGTCTGTTGGGGCGTCGGGGGCAATATTTGGTTTGATGGGGACGCTGATATATTATGGAATTGAGCATCCGGAATTATTAAAAAAGGGTTTTGGCAGGAGCATATTGACAACTCTTGCAATTAATATTGTTTATGGCATCTCAGTTCCTAGAATTGATAACTTCGGACATTTTGGAGGATTGATAGGCGGATTTTTGGCCTCCGGTGCTGTCGGTCTACGCAATGTGAGGAGGTCTTTGAAGAAAAGGGCGGCATATACGGCGGCTTTGGCTGTGGTTTTGTCAGTATCACTTTGTTACGGATTTACCAATAGTCAGAACCGGTCGCTGGGGAAATTGGAATTAATGAGTCGCTTTTTTGAAGAAGGAAACTGGGGTGAGACTGAAAAGATGGGTGAGGAGATAATTGAAGCAGGAGCAAAGAATAAAGCTATATTAGCCAATGTTCTGTGGAATTTATCCACCGCAGAAGCCATCCAGGGAAAATATGATGAAGCTATAGAGCATGCTCAGATGCTTATTGAGGTCAATCCCGGAAACGGACATCTCCTTCTTGGACAGATATATTTGGAAACGGGCAATATTGAGCTGGGGGTAAAGGAATTGGAAGAGGCATCGGAAGCCGATCGTGATTTAAGCAATATAGTTGATAGGATTTTGAATGAAATTAATCATAATAAATGAAATTGCGTAATATTTTTTAATAAATTTAAATTGCAAGTTACAAGATAATATTAATATATTTTATGTCTTTTGACGATTAATGTGATATAATTAATTTGATTATTTATGTAAAAGAGTATTTAATTAATAGAATATATAAATAAAATATATAAATTAATTTATTTTTTATCTGGTGCTTTTAACGCGGCAAATTATAAAATTTGTAAATGTTAAAAACACCGGAAGGGAGGGAAAAATGGAAAGTTTATTTAATGACGAGCTTTTCGCCGGCGGTTTTACAAATGCAATCTGCAACGGTAAGTTGTAAAATTAATTGCCCAAACATGATAAAAAAGAAGTGACTCAAA